>NZ_JAJBUX010000032.1 GCF_020860125.1 Cloacibacillus sp.
CCCGGCCACATGAAAGACGACGTCGTATCCGGCAAAGGATTTTTCGCGCCATGTGTCGTCTATCATGTCAATGGTGTCGACATGATACTTGTCGGGCCATTGGGAGAGCCATTTTTCGAACGAGGTGCCGACGTAGCTGTTGGCGCCGGTGATGAGGATCTTTTTCATTGTCTATGTTCTCCGCCTGATAGTTTCTGCAGTGTTCCCGTGCCACCCTCGACGACACCCTCTTTTTTCAGCACGCAGGCGATGGTGCCGAAGAAGCATTTGCAGTCGAAGAGGAAGCTCATTCTCTTTACGTATTCGCCGTCATAGGCGGCCTTTACCTCTATTGGCAGTTCGTCGCGGCCGTTTATCTGAGCCCAGCCGGTCAGTCCCGGCAGTATGTCGTTCGCGCCGTATTTGTCGCGCTCGGCGATAAGGTCGTACTGGTTCCACAGCGCGGGACGCGGGCCGATGATGGACATTTGCCCGGCAAGAATATTCAATATTTGCGGTAGTTCATCTAAAGAAAATTTACGCAGCCACGCACCACTGCTTGTGATCCATTTTTGCGGGTCATTTAGCATATGTGTTGGCATATTTGCCGGCGTATCGATATACATGGTTCTGAATTTAGGCATCATAAAGGTATTTTTATGCAGTCCAACACGCTTCTGCCAGAAGAAGACCGGGCCTTTGGAGTCGAGTTTTACGACAGCGGCGACAGCCAGCATCGGCAGTGCGAGCAGCACCAGGCCGATGGCTGAGAGGGCGATATCGATCGTTCTTTTAAGGCAGCTTTTGTACATTTTTGTCTCCTGTTTTTCATAAACTGTTTTTGCTTCTGTCTCTGCGCGGTGCGGAGAATAAATATCCGTCCGCCGGATTTCGGATCAGGTTCGGCATGGCCTATTCAGCTGATCTTTGTCATTCCCGTCTCTGTGCCGGGGCTCTGCTGCCGTCCCGCTTCGCATTCAGCGCGTTCAGTTTCACGGCCTGTTCCGGCGAGAGTTTGCCCTGTTTGTGCAGCGTCCTTTGCCGGGCGACCCAGCGGGCGATGCGGGCGATTTCTTCCGTTTCGCCGCCGTTTCCGGCGGTGATCTTTATGTCTCCCTCTGTTTTGAACAGAGAGGCGGCGGCCTCGTATTTTTCGGACCAGGCGCGTTCGGCGGGCGTGCGCCAGTCTATCCCCAGCCTTTCCAGCTGGGCGATCTGTTCTTCGGTCAGGCTTTTTCCCTTCAATTCGCCGCGGTAGGTCTTTCTGCATTTGTAGAGCCATTTGCCGAGCCAGACGTTGTCTATTACATAATTTGGCGGGATGTCCAGGTCTCCGTGTTCGCGGAGGTATTCTTCGCAGGCGGATATGCGTTTTTGCCAGGAATCTTCCGCAGTCCACTTGAAGCCCAGCGCGTCCAGTTTCGCGCGGCGCTCCGGCGTGACCTTGATCGCGGTCCGTCCCGTCTGGGAGTTGACCTCTACATGGTTTTTCAGCCATCTGCCGAGCGGGAAGCCGTTTGCGTTCACATATCCGGCGGGCACCTCAAGCGTACCGAATTCCCGATGGTAGGCCAGCGCCTGTTTGTAGCCGTATTCCCACTGCCTGGTGTAGGTGTCTAGCCAGTCCATGTGAATGGCGTCGAGCCGTTCTATCTGGGTCTCGGTCAGCGGTGCAGCTCCGTTCTGCCTGCCGCTTCTTATTTTGCGCATCCTCCGCAGCCAGGCGCCGATGCGCAGGCCCTCTTCGGAGATGTAGTTCGCCGGAATGTCAAGGCTGTGGTGTTTGCGGTAATATTCCGCGCAGGCAAGGTAGTTCCGCTCCCATTGATAGTCCACTTTGTCCCAGATTATACCGAGTTTGTTGAGGGCCGCGATGCGTTCGTCCGTGAGGTAGTAGCCGCATCTGCCGTTGTTCTTTGCCTGGCGGAGGTTGCAGATCCATTTGCCGAGTTCCAGCCCTTCGGGGGTGACATAGCTGGCATGGATGTCGATGTTGCCACTGTTGAATTTGTATCGGCACAGCGCCTGATAGAACCTCTCCCATGAACAATCGTAGCGGTTCTTCCAGCGCATGCCGATGCTTTCAAGTTTTTCTATTCTCTCTTTGCCGAGTATCCCCGGAATTTTACCGGCGTAGACGAGCCGCTGTGTGTTGAGCCACGAACCGAGGGAATAGCCGTCGGGGGTCTGGTAACGTTTCGAGACCTCAAGATTTCCATGTCCCCTGTAATATGCCCGCGCATGGCCGAACATGGTCTCCCATGAGGCGGAGAGGCTCTCTTCCAGTTCGTTGAAGAGGCGTCTGCTGTCGCGCACCTCGTCGATGATGGTAAAGGAGTCGTTGACGATCCTGTTTTCTTCTCCCATTATCTGGTAACGGTCTATTACCGAACGCATCTCCTCCTGGACGGCGGAGACGCTGTAGAGGTTTTCGATGTTGTTGACGACATCTATAATGACGGTTTTTTCCCTGCTGCCCGCCGACAGGGCGCGCCCGATCTGCTGCTTGTAGACGATTGGGGAGACGGTGGGGCGGAAGAGGATCACACCCGTGATGTCGTCGATATGGACGCCCTCGTTGAGCATGTCGATGCAGAGCAGGAGCTTTAGCCCCTGGCGGCCGTCTGTTTTGAAGGCGGCAAAGGCTTGGGACGTTCCGGGGTCGTCGGCGTAGGCCTGGTATAGATGTATATTTGTGCCGCCGCAGACCTTGCCGAACCACTCCGGTATATGGCAGGCGATCTCTTTCAGATGTTCGACGCTAGAGCAGAAGATGATGTATTTGCCGTTGGCGTTGGTCATGTGTTTTTGAAAGACGATGTCCAACCCCTCGGACTTTTCCAGCGCGCGTCTGAGGGCGTCGAGGCGTTTCTGCGCCGCGTCGCGCACGGCGCTGTTTTTTGCCCCTTTGATACGGGCCTGGTATTTTTCCAAATCCTTCTCGCATGAATAGATGGAGACAACATAGGTCGGCGGGGTGAGAATGCCGCGCACTATCGCCTCACCGAGCGTCATCTCCGAGGCGATGTTACCGTCAAAGAGTTCGTCGGCCATATCGCGCTGATTGTCGAGGTAACGGATGTTTGTCGCCGACAGGCCGAGCACCGGCGCCTGTGGATACGCCGCAAGCAGCCGCTGGACCCCGTTGCCCCACATCTGCGCGCCGCAGCGGTGAAATTCGTCGAGCACGATGTAGTCGGGACGGATATCTTCGATTGCGGCGGCGTCCATCATCATGAGCTTGGCGTAGGTGAAGAAGCTTATATTCTTCGGTTGAGCGGCGCCCGCGGCCTTGATGTTTTCTATCTGCGTCTTAAAGATGTACTCGCTGGGCGATAGCCAGCAGACAACAGCTTCGGGTTTATCCTCGGCCAGTTTGAAGCCGATAAAGGATTTTCCCGTGCCGGTGGGGTGCACGATGGCGGCCCTGCCGTTTTCCTTCAGCATGGAAAGGGCGGATTCATAGGCTATGCGGTTATGTTCAAACAGCTCCAGCATTTAACCCACTACTCCTTTCCCGGCACGAAGGCAACGAAACATCAGTACAGACAGCCTGATCTCTGCCTGGCGATGGTCGTCTTTAGAACTTCAATTCACGATTTTTTACAGTGATACTAATGGCCTGTTATTCCCAAGACATTATCAAGCTAATCTTATCGCCACAATCTCTATATGTCAATTCTAATTTACAAAATATGTAGTTTTCGCAATATGGACCGATTATGGGACAACTTATAATGTAGGTTTCGCAAAGGTGGTGTATGCGGATGTCTTTGGGTGAGAGAATGCGGGAGATGCGGAAGATGCTGCGCCTGAGCCAGGAAGAGCTGGCCTTTAGGTTGGGAACGAACAGAGTGAGTGTCTCCCAGTGGGAGAATAACAGAGTTATGCCGGATGCCGATAGTCTGATAAAGACGGCGGCGGTTCTGGGAACAAGCGTCGGCTTTCTGCTTGGTGAAACGGATGACCCCGCGCTGTCTCTTCGTTCGGGTGACAATGACCGTGCCAGTCCCGCTCTCTCGGAGGAGGAACCAGCCGCTGCCGCACATAGATATGGTATTGAAGAGGATATGCTTCTTAATTTGTTTAACCATCTCGACCGGGCCGGCAAGGCGGAGGTCATAGATTTTATCCAGTACAAGCTTTTTCGTCTGCAAAATGCAAAGGGTTCCAGCCAATTTGACACTACTTGGCGCCTGAAGGCATAGAACGGCTGCGGAGCATCGTTTGACGGTAAGTCTGCGCCGGTACCGCGGCGCGATATTATAACTCACTTACAAGGAATTTTCTCCTTACATACCCCGTAATGGACCGCGTCCGGCGGTCATAAACATCCAGATATTTACTTTGTAAAATTCGCGGTCATAGGCTCTTGTTTGACGGGCCGGTGTCTCCTTCTGCGTCTTGTCCTGCCGCTCTTTTCGGGGGCGGGGAGGGAGGGGAGTTCGGCAAACCATTGTGCCAGCCCTCGGGCGCTCATCGCGGAGTCTTTTGCAATGGTAATGGAAGGGCATTTTTTTATGAGCTTTTTCGCCCTGCCGAGGTCTTTCAGCCTGGGGCAGTCGGCGAGCTGTACTGTTTTTTTATTTTTGAGCCTGTGCAGGTAGTTTTCCAGCACGTCCAGGTCGGAATGGGTGAGCAGCTCCGGCAGCTCCGGCTCATGGAAATCCGGTGTCTGGGAGAAGTCCGCGAGCGAGCGGAGGGAGTCTATCGAGAGCTCTTCCGCCAGCGCCAGCGCCAGCTTCGCGCATCCCTCTGCGTCGGAGCCAGCGTGGTGCGACTCGAGGGAGATGCCGTAACGGCCGCAGAGAGCCTCGAGGTTGTATTTGTTGTTTTCTCCGTGGATATCCGCCCGCTGTGCCAGCTCTAAGGTGCAGAGATGCCCGTATTTCTGGTAATGGTATTTTATCCGGTAGCTGCTTAGTATCGCGTCCAGGGTCATGGCGTCGTCGCGGAAGCTGTGGGCGACGAGGGGGCGTCCCTCTATGTAGGGGAGGATCTTTTTCCAGACTTTGTCGAAGGTCAGCGCGTCTTCCACGTCGAGATAGGTGATCCCGTGTATCTCCATCGCCTTTTTCTGAAAGTAGAAGACGCGCTGCGGCGGCCTGACGAGGTATTCGCAGGATTTTATGATCCGCCCCCGCTCGACGGCGCATATCCCCACCTGGCAGACGGAATTCTGGCTGTTGTTGGCTCTCTCGAAGTCGATAGCCGTGAATGTGAATTCGTCGTCCTGCGGCAGATTCTTCTGGACGTTAATTATCATTGGCAGCTTCCTTTATATTAATAATTTTACGCGAAAAGGACTCGAAGTCTTTGGCGCGTGTTAGTATTCCGGCAGGCTGTCTTTTAAATACGGCCTGGTCACGGAGCTTTCACAGCCGAGCATCTCCCGCGGGATACCGTGAAAGATCACCTCGCCGCCGGACTGCCCGCCGCCCGGTCCCATCTCTATTATATAGTCGGCCTCTTTCATGACGTCGACGCTGTGTTCGACGAGAAAAAGGGTGTTGCCGGCGTCGGTCATCTCGTTGAAGAGTTTCATCAGTGTCCTGATGTCGTCTAGGTGCAGCCCGTCGGTGGGTTCGTCGAGTATGAAGATGGAACCGCGCCGCGCGAGGTGCGAGGCGAGTTTGACGCGCTGGAGCTCGCCGCCGGAGAGGGTCGTCATCGACTGGTTGAGGTGCAGGTAGCCGAGGCCGACGCGCTGGAGCGAGAGGAGCTTTTCGCAGAGCGGCTTGCCGGCGAAAAATTCCGCCGCCTCGTCGACGGTCATGTCCATCACTTCGGCGATGTTCTTTCCATTATATGTGTAGGCGAGCGCCTCTTTCGAGTAGCGTTTGCCGCGGCATAGGTCGCAGACCGTTTCAATAGAGTCCATAAACGCCATGCCGGAGACGATCATGCCGGAGCCGCCGCAGGCGGGACAGGCGCCTTTGGAGTTGAAGCTGAACCAGGCGGCGGCTACTTTGTTCGCCGCCGCGAAGAGCGCGCGTATCTCGTCGGATATGTCGAGGTAGGTCGCGGGGGTCGAGCGAAGGTTGATGCCGATGTTTTTCTGCCCAATGAAAATGGTCTCTTCGGGGCAGTCTCTTTGGAAGGACTCCATCAGCGAGCTTTTGCCCGAGCCCGCGACGCCAGCGATGACCGTCAGCACGCCGAGCGGTAGTTTGGCGGTGACGTCTTTCAGGTTGTGCAGCGAGGTCGGCCCGAGCTCGAACCAGCCCGTCGGTCGGCGCAGGTTTTCTTTAAAGGGGCTTTTCCTTTTGAGCATGCGCCCCGTGAGGTTATCGGCGGCGAGGAGCCCCTCGTAGCTGCCCTCAAAGATGATGCGGCCTCCCGCGCTTCCCGCGCCGGGGCCCATGTCGATTATATGGTCGGCGAGTTTGATCACCTCGCGGTGGTGCTCGACGATGAGCACGGTGTTCCCGTGGTCGCGCAGGGCGCACAGCGATTCTTTGAGCAGGCTGATGTCCTTCGGATGGAGGCCGACGCTCGGTTCGTCGAGTACGTAGGCCATGTCGGTGAGTGCCGAGTTGATGTACTTGGCGATCTTGATGCGCTGTGCCTCGCCGCCGGATAGAGTGCCGGTGCCGCGGGAGAGCGAAAGGTAGCCGAGGCCGATCTGCACGAGCGCCCCGAGCCGGCGTCCGAGTTCGCGTTTGATATCCGCCGCCATCGGGTCGGTTATCGAGGCGACGAAGTCTATCGCCTCGGGAATGGACATCGCGGTGACGTCGGCGATATTTTTGCCGTTTATAAGGCAGCTGCGCACCTTTTCGTTGACGCGCGAACCGTGGCATTCGGGGCATTCGTAGGTGCTTACCATCTTGTCGAGGATGTGGTGGAAACGTTTGCCCTCCTTTGTGGTGATGATGCTGCGGTACATGCGCGGGTAGATTCCTTCGAACTTCGCCGACTTCGGCCAGTTAGAGGGTGGATTCTTGAGCCGTATCTGCGGCGAGTGGAGGAAGAGCTCAAGCTCCTCCGGGCTGTAGTCTTTTATCTTCTTGTCGAGGTCGAAGAGGCCGCTGTAGGCGTAGCGTTTCCAGCGCCAGAGCCCTCTGCCGAAGGTGGGGAAGTGGATGGTGTCCTCGTCGTTGAGGCTCTTGTTGAAGTCGACGAGCTTGTGGATGTCCAGGTCGTTGACGATGCCGAGGCCGTCGCAGCGCGGACATTTCCCCGCCGGGTGGTTAAAGGAAAAGACATCCGAGTAGCCGATGAAGGGGCGTCCGACGCGCGAAAAGAGCAGGCGCAGGATTGAATAGATATCTGTATAGGTGCCGACCGTCGAACGCGTGTTCGCCGCGGGCTTCTTTTGATCGATGACGATCGTCACCGGCAGGTTGGCGATGCGCTCCACCTCCGGGCGGCCGTATTTTGGCAGATATTGCTGCATGAAGCTCGGGAAGGTCTCGTTGAGCTCGCGCCGTGATTCCGCGGCGATGGTGTCGAGGCAGAGCGACGATTTGCCGGAGCCGGAGACGCCGGTGAATACGGTGACGACCTTTTTGGGGATCTTGAGGGAGACGTTTTTGAGGTTGTTTTCAAAGGCGTTTGTTATTTCGATAAATTCATGTGCCATTCTATTTCTTCACTCCATTTGCTGCCGGCAGGGCTGCCGTTATCTGCGCCGCCGCGCTTTGCGGCATCTGCCCAATAATGGGCGGCGAACTCTTGACATAGTCTGTGTTAAATGTTCCAATATTCACTAAGGCAGACATTGCCACCTTAAATAGGATAACATAGGCGGAGCACAAAAACGCCTAGTTTGTATATCAAATAAATAACATAACTCCTAAGGGGGAAAAAGACAATATGAAAATATTAGCGTTACAGGGCAGTCCACGTCTGCGCGGCAACACGGCGATCCTGCTCTCTCAGTTTGTGAACGGCGCGCGCGCCGCCGGCGGCGACGTCGAGGTGGTAAATCTGCAGGAGCAGAACATCCATCCCTGCGACGCCTGTGACATGTGCGAATGCGGCGAGCGCGAATTTTGCGTCTATAACGACTCGATGCGCGGAATCATGAAAAAGGTCAGGGCGGCCGACGCCCTGGTGCTCGCGACGCCGGTGTGGTGGACGGGCGCCTCTACCCTCACGAAGATATTTCTCGACCGCCTATACGGTTACAAGACGCGCGAATACTTTGAGGGCAAGGGAATATTCCTCATTACGACATACTTTGACAACCACGCGCACACGCAGCCTCTTCCGGGCGCCGATATTGTCGGTTATGTGATCCAGTCGGTATCGGACTTTACCGGAATGGAGTTCCTTGGGCACCTGCGCTCCGCGGTGGAGGGTACCGTTTTGGAGGATACCACGATTCTGGACCGCGCCTTTACGGAGGGTAAGAACTTCGTGAAAGTAATAACCGAGACTAAATAAAAATTTAAAGTAAATTTATAATAATTTAAGGTTAATCCCCCTCGTTCCTTTAGAAAACGAGGGGTTCTTTATTTATTATATACCATTGTAAGGAAGTTTAAGCGATTCAAACAAAAAATATCTTGCATAAAAAGATTTTTTGACTATTTAGGTGTGTTTTGAATAAAATTAAGCGGATTTTGTGATTATGCTTATTGCATACATTTGAAAAAACAGATTGTATTTTTATCAAAACGACTATTAATTAGATAAAAGAACGTATATCTGTAAGCCCATATTGTGATTACCTTAAAATACTAAGTAAAATAGAATAATGGGGGGGTTGCATGTTTTATAGAATATATTGCAAGTATTATTTAGGTTTTTAGAATATTATGATATAATCCTATTCGGAGCAAGGTGTTATGTATTAATTGACCTTTTGGTCAAAATAAGAAGAAAGCACGGTGATCTACATGAAGAAATTGGCGGTATTTTTACTTTTTGTCTCTCTGTTGGCAGTGGCCGCGGCTCCCGCAATGGCGGCTCCCGCACCGAAGGAAGGCTGGCCCGCGCAGTTTAAGTTTATGGCCGGACCTCCCGGCGGCAACTGGTTTGCGCTCGGCAGCTCACTAGCCGATATGTGGTCGAAGAATACGATCTCGGTAACGAGCAGCACCGGCGGCGGCGTCTCGAACATCATCAACGCCAACGTCCATAAGGGCGACTTCGGCTTCTCTGTAACATCCCTCCTCGGAGCGGCTATCAAGGGCGAGCAGGACTTCATGGGCCGCCCCGCGAAGAACGCCGCGATCCTCGCGAACCTTTATACCCAGTACACCTACTTCATCATGCGCAAGGACTTTGCCGAGAAGAACAAGATAACGAAGCTCGGCGATATCTTTGAAAAGAAGATCCCCGTCAAGATGGCGACGCTGAAGCCCGGCACATCCTCGGAGTTCGTCGTTAAGTCGCTCTTTATGAAGGGCTACGGCGTGACCTATAAAGATATCAAAAAGATGGGCGGTTCTATGGAATTCGCCTCCTATGAGGGCGGCGCGGACCTTATCGCCGACGGACACATCGACCTCTTCATCTTCTCGGTCGGCAAGATCGCCTCGATCGTGATGAATATCGAGAGCAAGGCCGACATCGTCTGCATCCCCGTTGACGACAGCGCGCTCAAGGCGCTCTCCGACGCCTACGGAACGGTCACCTTCACGATCGAGCCCGGTATCTACAAGAGCGTGAAGAAGCCCGTCAAGACAGTCGGCGACTACACCTGCATCGTCGTCCGCAACGACATTCCCGATTCTCTCGCCTACGACCTCTGCAAGGCCCTCTGGGAGAACAAGGCCAGCCTCGCGAAGGCCGTCAAGGACATTGACGAGCTGACGCCGCAGATCGCGGTGCCGCAGGGCGTACCGACACAGGCCGGCGCGCTGAAGTACTGGAAAGAGATGCAGGCCAAAACGAAGAAATAAGCTTATACTCTAATATTTTTTAGAAGCAGAGGGATATCCCTCTGCTTCTGTTCCCTTCATTAACGGACAAAGCACAACGGCTTTTTGTTGTTATTTGATCTGATGCCGGACAGTCCATCCCGTTTAGGCAGGAGTGTGTGTGAATGCGAAAATTAAGCGGATTAAGTAATAAATTTATGTACGTCTATTTTGTGGTGATAGGGCTCTTTCACCTCTATACCTCCGTGTTTGGAGCCTATGAATCATACCTTCAGAAAAATATCCACCTCGGACTCGTTCTTCCGACGGCGTTTTTCCTCTTCCCGATGTTCAAGAAAGCTCCGATGGACAGGGTGCCCGTTTATGACTGGGTGCTGGGAGCCCTATCTGCGATCCCCTCGATCTACGTCATCCTCAACTATGATGACATCGTTATGCGCATCCAGCAGGTCGACCCGCTGACGGCGGCCCAGTTCTGGTGCGGCATACTTCTCTTTGTGCTGCTTCTCGAAGGCACGTGCCGCGTTGTCGGCCTCCCTCTTACGATCATCGCCTTCCTTTTTGGTGCGTATATGTATTTCGGACAGTCGCTGCCCGGCATCATGAAGGGGCTCTCCTTCTCAATGTCCGAGGTCATCGAGCAGATATACCTCACAGACGAAGGGATCTTCTCCATGCCGCTAGGCGTCTCCGCGACGCTGGTTGCCGCCTTCCTCATCTTCGGAGGCTTCCTTGAAAAGTGCGGCACCGGCCCATACTTCATGGAGGTGGCCCAGGCCTTCACGGGAACGGCCCCCGGCGGTCCGGCGAACATCGCCGTCATGAGCTCCTGCCTCTTCGGCTCCATTTCGGGCTCGGCGGTCGCCAACGTCTACGGAACCGGCACCTTTACGATACCCCTTATGAAGAAGATCGGCTATCCGGCGCACTTCGCGGGAGCGGTCGAGGCGGTCGCGAGCTCCGGCGGGCAGATAATGCCGCCCGTCATGGGCGCGGGCGCCTTCCTGATGGCCTCCTTCCTCGGGCTTCCCTTTGTCGACATCATCATCGCGGCGGTCACGCCGGCGATCATCTATTACGCGGCGGTCTTTCTCATGATACGTCTCGAGGCGATGAAGCGCGGACTCAAGGGGCTCTCGCCCGAAGACCTCCCCGATAAGAAGCAGGTGCTGAAAAAAGCCTATCTTTTCCTGCCGATCATCGGCCTCGTCTACTTCCTGTTTATCGGAATGACGCCGATGCGCGCGGCGGCGATCGGAGTCGCTCTCTCCTGGCTCGTCTCCCTGCCGCAGCCTGACAAGCGCATGGGGCCGCGGGCGATCGTTGACGCTATCTACGGCGGCGTGAGAAATATCACGCTCGTCTGCGTCGCCTGCGCGACGGCGGGCATCGTCCTCGCCTCCGTTTCGCTGACCGGCGTCGGCGTCAAGCTCGTCGGCCTCGTTCTGGCCTTTACGAGCGGCATCCCGCTTCTCGCGCTCTTCCTTGTCATGATTGTCTCTCTCGTCCTCGGTATGGGACTGCCGACGACGGGCGCCTACATCCTTGCCGCGGCCCTTGGCGTTCCCATCCTTACCACGCTCGGTTTCCCCGCGATCTCGGCCCATATGTTCGTCTTCTACTACGCGATAATCTCCAATATCACGCCGCCTGTCGCCCTCGCGGCCTACGCGGCGGCCTCGATCGCGGGCTCCGAACCGAATAAGACGGGCTTCACCGCCTGCAAGCTGGGCTTCCTCGCCTTCGTGACGCCCTTCGCCTTCTGCTACGACCCCGGCATCCTTCTGCAGGGAACGCTGGTGCAGAACGTCTACGGCATCCTCGCCTGCGTGGCGGCCTGTTTCGGCTTTGGCTTCGCGATAATGGGATATCTGAACCGTGACCTCAAAGTGTGGGAACGCGTGGTCTTCGTGGTCTTCGCGGTCATGGGGCTGTCGCCGAACGAGTATGTCACCACCGTAGGCGCCTTAGGCGTCATCGCTGCCTGGATAATATTTGCCAAGGTCGGCAAGAAAAAGACTCCCGCCGCCGCGGCGTAAGAAAAAGCGCCCTTTACGGCGGCTGGCGTAAAAATAACGGTATATTCGTGCGCGAAGGGTTTTCTTATAAAAGCCCTTCGCGTTTTTGTCATTCTCGCTGAAGGGCTTGATTTTGCCTTTCACAAGTGGTAGATTGAAAAACGTTCGTGTGGATCTATCAAATGCAGAGAAGCGGGAGTGCGCACTGTGGGAAAAGCAGTCTTAAAATATATTTGTCTGCCGCTTATGATATTGGCGGCGGTCTTAGCCTGTTGCCAGCCGTGGAAGATGGTGGAAGAGCCTGAGCCTCCAGTTCCGCTTGAGCCCAGATACAGCTGGAACAAGTTTCACGGGTGTACGCTTACCGTATGGGGGCGGGATGCCGGTCTGAAACGGCCGTACATCGTGCGCGCCTTCAAACGTTATGAGGATCTTACCGGCAACCGGATAAAAGTAGTGGCGCTGCCGGTAGGAGAGTTTGAAAAAGTGACGGCGCTCGCTTTTGAAAGCGGCAGGGAGGCTCCGGACCTCATACTCAGCTTTGGCGGGACCAATATAGACGCCTTTATGCCCGACAAAAATTTCTATGACTTCACGAAGGCCGAGTGGGTCGACGACCTTACCGACACCGCCATCAGCCAGGCCATATACCACGGCCGGGTGATCGGACTGCCGCACTGGGAGGCATCCATCTCCGGCACGATTTATAATAAAAAGATATTTGCCGATTTAAATATAACGCCCCCGAAAACGATGAAGGAATTTTTACGGGTCTGCGACATCCTGCTGGAGAGCGGCGTCACGCCCTTTTACCTCGCCGGCGGTTCTCCCTCCATACTGCACTATCAGTTTCCACTCGACACCGTCGTTAAAGACGAGAGTCTCCTTCGCCGCCTCAATGACGGTACACTGGGATATCCGGACCTGCCGCAGATGCGCATGATCGTGGAATGGTACCGCCTGATGGCCGAGCGCGGATACCTGGGAGGCAATTATGAACGAAACGACTGGGACGGCATGAGCGAGGCCCTGAAGAGCGGCAGATATGCGATGATGCTGGGGTGGGACACCTGGCTTTACACCGAATTTAAGGGCGATCCATCTAATTTTGGACTAATGCCCGCCTTTATCGGCGTACCGGAAGAGGGGACCTTCGAGGGGCCGAACCTTTCCATGCTTATGGTAAATAAAAACAGCCCGCAGGCGGAGGCGGCAGTGGAGCTGGTCTCCTTCATGGCGGACCCCTATAATTATAACCACGCCTTCAAAGGGATATATACGGCTCCGGTATTCAAAAACCAGCTGGAGCAGATATCCACGCCGCAATATGTGGAGGCCGCCGAATGGATCGAGAAATGCTACCATGATTCCGCGGCGTGGCTGCGCATCCGTGGTTTTTCACAATCGGACGCCGTCTGCATATTGCGCTATATGAGTGGTAGGAACGGATATACGGCGGAACGGTGTCTGAGGGAAATGGAGACGCTGCGCAGGAAAAGGTTCAAATAGCCGCGCATGGGCGGCGGAGGGGGCTACCGGCTGATGAAGAAGATGGAGGGCGGCAAAAAAATATTTATCGCTGTCTCGGCGGTCTTTTTCTGCGTGGCCGTACTGTTGGTCGTGCTCTTCTTCTCCTACATACGCCGTATGGACAACACTCTGATGAATGAAAACCGCTCGCGCCTGGCCGAAGTCTCCGACCACGTCGCTTACAGCATCACGGCGCTGTTGGAACGGCAGCGGAAACTGCTGGAGATATTTGCGGAGGCCGCCCTGACGATACCGGAGGGCGCGCGCCGTACGGCCTATATGGACAGAATGGCCATGCTGAACGGTTTTGAATATGCGGGGATTGCGGGATCGGACGGACTTCTGTACGCCTCGCCATTTTTGGAGCCGGAGGATATCTCCAAACGGCCTTACTTTATTTCCGCGAAAAACGGCAAAGCCTTTATGACGAATATGAGACGGTGTATTCTCTACGACAGGGCGGTTAGCGGCGTGATCTTCTCCGTGCCGGTGAAAGGTTCCGTCGCCGTGGCTATGGCGGACATCTCAAAACTTGCCGCCGGCGTGCAGGTGGAGAGCTTCAACGGCAGGGGCTATTCCTATGTCATAGATGGGCGCGGCGACGTCATCCTGCATGCGAGGACCTTACAGTATCAGAACTATTTACATTCCCTGCGGAATATGCGCTTCAGCGGCGGATATACGAGAGAAAAGATGGAAAGCGATATTCTGGGGCACCGCGAGGGGCTTGTCGTCTACTCAGAGCTGGGAACGGAAGAATATGCCTACTACCGTCCGTTGGGAGTAAATGGGTGGACGGTGGTGACTACGGTGCCCAAACGCGTGGTTACGGAACGTACCTCGGCGTTGACCCGTGAGCTTGTCATTATCTGTACCGCCGCGGTCATCATGTTCATCCTCCTCCTGAGTACTATTTGCCTCCAATTTGTCCAGTTGGATTCGCGGCGGCGCGCAAACAAGGCTAAATCGGCCTTTCTCGCCAACATGAGTCACGACATGCGCACGCCGATGAACGCCATTATCGGCATGGCCGCGATCGCGGAAAAACACACGGGTGAGCCGCAGACGGTGCGCGACTGCCTGAAAAAAATCACGCGCTCATGCAGCCACCTGCTGGGACTTGTCAATGACATCCTCGATATGTCCCGCATCGACAGCGGCAAAATGGTGATCAATGCGGAGCCGTTATTCCTGCCCGGTGTGCTGGGGGATGCGGTCGATATGCTCTATCCCGCGATGAAAAATAAAAAGCAGGAACTCACGGTGCGGCTGCACGGCCTCTGCCATGAAAGATATACTGGAGACCCCCTGCGTCTGGGACAGATATTCGTCAATATCCTCTCCAACGCGATGAAATTTACGCCGGAGGGAGGGCGTATCGCCGTTAACGTGGAAGAGTCCCCCTGTGACCTCGCGGAAACGGCCATGCTCCGCTTCACCTTCGCCGACAACGGTATCGGCATCAAAGCGGAATTTTTGAAAAATCTCTTCACTCCTTTCAGCCGGGCCGAGGACAGCAGAGTGGATAAAGTGGAGGGCAGCGGCCTGGGAATGGCGATCACCAAACGGATCGTTGAACTCATGGGCGGCACCATCGGCGTAGAGAGCGCCGAGGGAAAGGGCACCACCTTCTCGATAAAGCTGCCGATGAAGATCGCCCCGCTCTCGGAAGAAGAGTCGCCTCTGCCCTGCCGCCGTGTTCTTGTGGCCGATCCAAATCGTGAAGATGGAGAGGAGACGGTGCGGACGCTGGAAAGAATGGGGCTGCGCTCCGTATTTGCCTCCGACTGGGCAGGGATGGAAAAAGCGCTGGCGGAGGCTGGCGCAGACAGGTACAGCGCCGTATTTTTGGAGCGGTCGATATTTGAGACGGCCGCCGCCGACGGCCGTTACTTCGCGGGGCGCGAGCCAGTATTTATTTTATACTGCTACGACTGCGAAGAAATCCGCGCAGAAGCCAGACGCGCCGGCATTGGCTGTTTCGCGCAGAAACCGCTCTTCCGCTCCGCGCTGCGCCGTTCACTGGAGGATGTACTCGACCTCGGCGCTGGTAACGGCGGAGGGGAAGCGCCGCGCGACCTGAGAGGCAGACGTATCCTGTTGGCGGAGGATAACGACTTCAACCGCGAAATCGTGGAGGTATTGCTGGGCGAGGCCAACGCCTCCATCGTATCGACGACGAACGGCGAAGAATGCGTGCGCCGCTTCGGCGAATCGCCGACGGGATGGTTCTCGCTGATCCTGATGGACATCCAGATGCCGCTTATGAACGGCTGCGAGGCGACGAAGCGTATCCGGCAGATGCGGCGCAGCGACGCCGGCATCCCCATCATCGCCATGAGCGCCAACGCCTACACGGAGGATGTGGAGGTGGCGAAGGAGGCCGGCATGTCAGGCTACCTGACAAAACCGATAGATATAGACCTGTGGCTGCGGGAGATATATAAATTCATTTCCGAAGATACGGAGAGCCGGGCTGCGAACTGGCGTATACACCCCGGCGACTGAATTTCTCTCGCCGGGGTGTTCCTAAATATTACGTTATTAAACTGACCGGTCCCTCTGCCGCCCGTTTATGGGGGCGGAGGCCGCTTTTTTCCGGCTGTTGTTACAGTTTTTCGATCGGGACCCAGATTTCGCAGTAGGTATCTTCCGGATTTTCAGTGAACGGCGCATACAGCTCGATACTATAATTGCCGCCAAGCCTGTATTCCCTGCAATTCGGGAGCCATTCGCTCCAGATTTTCGTATTCACATCCTGTAAAGACTTGGGAAGCGCCCCATGACATGGAAATATCACCCACGTTCCCGCGGGAATCACCTTGGTGACATAGCCGTTGGGGATCTCGTTCCAGGGAATATAGTTATCCGCGATTAGATAATCAAAGATCTTTCCATCAACATCCATGCAGATACCGTACATCCCGCAGACAATTTGGTTCTCCCCGCTTTTCATATGTTCCCGCCAGAAGCTGGGGATCTCATCATAGCTGGTGTCGGTATTAAATTTCTTTGACTTGCCCATAACCGTAAAGGCTTCTTTTTCAGCAATTTTATACTCCAACATTGTGCCGCCCTCCATTGAGATTTTGATATGCAGCGGCGCGTAAGCGCGAAGCCGCGCGCCTTTTTTTGTCGCCGCGGAGGGAGAAACGCCGTGAAAGCGGGCAAACGCCCTGGCGAAACTATCCGGAGATTCATAGCCATATTTTATCGCGATATTTATGACCTTGTCGTTTTCCCTCGAAAGTTCCTGAGCGGCAAGCGTAAGACGGCGGTTGCGGATATATTCACCGATGGTAACGCCGCAAAGCACACTGAATATTCTCTGAAAATAAAAAGCGCTGACATAGCTGCATGCCGCTATATCCTCGATATTCAAATCCTCAGTAATATTATCTTCAATATACCTGATTGCGTTCTGAATGCCGTCCATCCAGCCGTTCATCTCATACCCACCGTCTCTCTGCGAATTCATTGTAGCGATGAAATTGGGAAAACTCCCGACTATTTATGCTTTTAGGTGCGGTGCCGTACTATGCCGCTGCTGCCGTGTCCGACTATTTTTCTCTGACTGCATGAGCGTATTTTAATAAATAAAATAGGAGCTGCGATATTCTAAATAAAGAATTATTGAAAAACGCGGGCAAACTTCCGATGCCCGCAATTCTGTCTTGGACACGACACAACTACCGCCGTTCCATACGGCGAACGCTTTTAATGGCCGGAGCGCAAAAATATCAGTTGCTTAGAGCCGCGATTACCTGCTGATCTATTCTTAGCTTACGCGCCTGTTTGCCCTGCCTCAGCGCCTGAGGAAAAACCAATAATCCTCGTCGAGATTCCTGATCTCAAAATGGCCGTGTCCGGCGCAGAGCGATAGCAATTCGCCGTTCGAAAAATCAGCCGCGACCACGTCCTTATCCCTCAGCAGCCGGCGGTTGAAATGGGCCATTGCCGCCAGCACGCGGAAATCTCTTCTCGCGGTGGGAGCGACGCCGCAGCCGAGCACATAGGTGACCGACCTTCCCTCCTTCAAAAGGGCGGAAAGGATTCCTTCCATCTCCTCAAAATGCGGTAGCGGTGTGGCTCCGTCGCCGTCTTTGCTGAAAATGAAATTATAAAACTCCGGACTGCCCTCCGCGAGCCTCCGATAATCGACCATATATTCATAAGCGGCGAGACGGTCGTCCGCTCCGCATACGCCAAAGGCGCCGTCATTCTCCGCGCAGTAGCCCACCGTCCTTGCGATCCGCTCTTCCATAAGCGCCATCCGCCGTTCGCGCGAAAGGCCGCCGTACAGCTTTAGATAATATTCATTGTCGGCCATACAGAGCGCGGCGAGTGAGGCGGCCTCTTTCAGCCTGCCGCCGAGCCCTATTAAGGAGACCTTGTTTTCGCCAGATTTATCCATAAAATATCATTCCCTCTTTATCTCCTATTCTACGAAATATTTTAAATTAAAGATATAGGCAAAACTGGTTGCCAATTAACGAAAGAGGTTATAAAATGTCAGCATGAGAAATATGCGGACGGAAAGTTGTGTTAAAAAGGACTGTTGTTGCTGTACGTTTAGCGGTAAAAACGTATGGCCAGAGGTGCCGTGCTCATAGAGGAGCAGGCATAGAACAAGTCTACAGAGAGATTTTATATCCAAGAGAGCCTGCCTGCGGCAGGCTCTCTTTTTTATTATGGAGGGGGAAGATCAATGGGAATATGGAAAAACATCAGCAGCGACTACATGGCGGCTAAGCGGAACGATCCTGCGATTCCCGACGGATTGCGCGGATTTCTGGAGATCGTCTTCTGTACGCCGGGCTTTCTCGCGATAACCGCGCACCGCGGTATCCACTATCTTCACACGCGCTGGCATATACCGGTGCTGCCGCGCTTCATCTCACTAATCGTGCGCTGGTGGACGGGGATAGAGATCCACCCCGCGGCGCAGATAGGGGAGGGCTTCTTCGTCGACCATGGCGCGGGCGTCGTTATCGGCGAGACGGCGGTCGTTGGCAAAAACGTCACTCTCTATCAGGGAGTGACCCTTGGCGGCACTGGCAACGAAAAAAGCCACAAACGCCACCCCACTCTTGGCGACAACGTCTTTGTCGGCAGCGGCGCGAAGATACTGGGCCCCATTACGGTCGGCTCCAACTCGCGCATCGGCGCCAACAGCGCCGTCCTTAAGAACGTCCCCGAAAATGCCACCGTCACCGGTATGCGGGCGCGCATTGTCAAGGTCAACGGCAAGCCGGTGAGCAGCGCCTCCGCGGCGCTGTCGCCTGAAGAGCTGCTGGCGCGTATTATCCGTCTTGAAGAAGAGCTCTATTACCTGCAGCGCGAATTCAAACAATGCCGCGGCGACGAAATCGAAGAGGCTCCTGCGGTATCCGGCGAACTGGAGATAGAGGTGGCGCACAAATAACCGCCGCCGGGTCGGAAATGTTGATAATCATTACTGATATATCAAAATAAATAGCCGTATCCTCATACTGTGATATTTCTGAGAGATAAGTTGGTTCATATTAACATAAAAATACTCTGATGATGGGGTAAAGCTCTGCTTTTGCCGGAAATAGTATCTTTTTATTGCAAAACTATTTTTTGCAAGCAATAGCCCTTTGCGAAATTAGAGATTTTCTCATAAACAGAGCTTTTTTAGAGAAAATTTTGAGTAAAAATTGTGCTGAAAAATATCGTATTTAATATAATAATTTTAGATTTAATAAAAACTTAAAAATATCTGATAGATGTAAAAACGTTAAATTTTTGAAAAAATATTCTAACGTTGACACAATCGCTCTTCTGATATATCTTGTATTCAACAAAATAGTTAAGCAATTTTACATATTTATATATAGGTGTAAGTACCGTCTCGGCTTTTTCGGCCTGATTGGGCCGTATCTGATAAAAGCAGAATTTGAAGGGAGAGGTACCAGTAATGAAGAAATTTGCAGTACTCATGACAGCACTCCTCGTATCAGCCATAATGGCGACATCGGCTATGGCGGCGGAGCAGATAGTTCTCCGTTTCGCGGGGCAGCAGCCCACGGAACATCTTTGCACGAAGATGATGCACGATTTCGCGAAAGAGATCGAGCAGAAGACAAAGGGACGCGTTAAGATCAACGTATTCCCCGCCAACCAGCTGGGCAGCTATGAACTCGTCATGGAAGAGCTTATCCGCGGAACGATCGACATGTCCGTAACCTCGTTCGCCAGCGGCTTTGACCCCCGTTTCGACGTCATCTACACCAATGGTATCGTAAGCAGCTACGCTGAAGCGAAGAAAGTATTCACCCCCGGCGCATGGCTCCCCAACAAGCTTGTTGAACTTGGCAAGCCTCTCGGCGTCAACGTCCTCGGCTCCTATGTCGAAGGTATGATCGGTATCGCCTCAACGAAACCCCTCAAAGAACCCCTTAACCCGAAGGTCGACAAGGGCGTTCTCGTCCGCGTTGCCAACATGGACGTTTACAACCTAGGCGCAAAGGCCATGGGCTTCCGTACGATCACCATTCCCTGGGCCGACATCTACCAGTCACTCCAGACCGGCGTCTGCGACGCGGTCAACGGTATGTCGACAGCCGCCGCTTACACCACCCTGGGCGACGTTATGAAGTACTGGTACGCGACGAACTATTCCTTCGAGTACCTCCCGCTGATGGTCAGCGAAAAAGCTTGGAAGAAACTTTCGCCCGCCGACCAGAAGATATTCCAGGAAGCCGCGAAGAACTTCACCCTCAAATCGATCAGCACTGCTGAATCAGAAGATATGAAATACATGAAGCTAATGGAAAAGAAGGGCATCAAGGTCCACAAGTACACCGCTCAGGAGCTTAAGCCCATCAAAGACGCCTGCATAGGCATCTGGGACGAGCTTGGCAAGAGAGGACTCACACCGGAGCTCATGAAGGGCCTCAGAGAGAACCTCGGCAAATAAGTTTCCATAATCCCATAAAAATCAGAGATAAAAACCGGCTGAGAGGCACCGCCTCCGGCCGGTTTTTTGTATTTGTAGCGGATGTCTACTAGCTCTTCAGTTTGAAATGTGGGCGGTTCGTCAGGAAATCCGGGTATTATTTTGCATCGCAATATATAAAACCGGGACATCCGTAACCGGTCGGGGCAGAGACCCGCGCGGTGCGGTTAGGGCTGTAGCGGCTATGCATATGTTATTTTGTATCTTGGCTGATATGACACAGCCGTGTCTTTTTCACGGCTGTTGGATGGCTACCCCTTCGTTTTTTGAATTTTTCTCATACTTTTGTTCGGTTCTTGGCGTTTTTCACGGCGAAAATTATTAAAAACCCGCTGTATACGCTATCATGGTTTGCCTTCGTTCCGTCATGCCTGGTTTGCACTGGGGATTGGCGGCGTTGGGCTTCTGCCGTAACACTAGGCGCGGAAAAACAGGGCGGAAACCGTCAGCTTGAATGCTCTGGGACGCGGTTACTTTTGCAATTGACATGACTCTTGCCTGTAAAGCTAAATTCCTTGACAGGCATTCTTTCAGCCTGTATAATCCTTTGGTTGACTGAGGGGAGCGGTTGTTGTGGCGGAAAAAGATTCTTTGAACCAGCGTGTCAGAGACGGGCTTCTGCTCGACAATTATGGTTTGCAGCTCACGGAAAAGCAGCGGATGGCCTGCGAGATGATCCTCATGCAGGATTTTTCGCTCTCGGAGGCGGCGGAGACGCTCGGCGTCTCGCGGCAGGGTGTCCACGACCTCATCACGCGTGCGCGGGAGCATATGGAGGAGTATGAGAAATCCTTCGGCCTCATCGCGCGCCGTCAGCAGATGGAGCAGGTGCTTGAGGAAAACAGGGAGCGTCTGCCGGAAGATTTTTACGTGACATTCAAAAAAATCCTTGGAGCATAGGGAGACGGCATGTTTGACTCATTAAAAGAACGCTTTGAAAATATATTCGCGGGACTGCGCGGCAAGGGCAAGCTCTCGGAAGAGGACATAAATCTCGCGCTGCGCGAGGTGCGCCGCGCACTGCTTGAGGCCGACGTCAATTACAAGGTCGTAAAGGACGTTGTTGAGGCGATCCGCACGCGCGCCACGGGCCAGCAGGTCCTTGAGTCGATAACCCCTTCGCAGCTCATCTTCACGATAGTTTACGAAGAATTGATAAAGATAATGGGAGAGGCCCCCGCGCCTCTCGTCATCTCACCGAAGCCGCCGACGGTCTACATGATGGTTGGTCTCCAGGGCTCCGGCAAGACGACCACAACGGTAAAGATCGCGCGCCGGATGTCGAAGGGGCACAAGCCCCTCGTCGTCGCCTGTGACCTTCGCAGGCCGGCGGCCGTCGACCAGCTCCGCGTGCTCGCGGAGAAAGCGAATATCCCCTTCTTCGGCCCCGAGGCCGGTGAGACGGACCCCGTGGCGGTGGCGCGCAGGTCGCGCGCCTATGCGGAGTCTCACCTCTGCGACATGATACTGCTCGATACCGCGGGACGGCTGCAGATGGACGACGAGCTCATGCGCGAGCTGGAGTCCATGAAGGAGGCGACCGCGCCGACGGAGATACTGCTCGTCGTCGACTCGATGACGGGACAGGAGGCGGTAAACGTCGCTGGCACCTTCCACGAGCGCCTCGGCCTTACCGGCGTGGTGCTGACGAAGCTCGACGGCGACGCGCGCGGCGGCCCCTCGCTTGCGGTGCGCGCAAGCACCGGCGTGCCGATAAAGCTTGCCGGATGCGGTGAAAAGACTGAGGACCTCGAGGTTTTCGACGCGCGCCGCATGGCGCAGCGCATCATCGGCATGGGCGATATGGAGGGGCTGCTGGAGAAGGTGCAGTCCGCTACCTCCGACGCAGATATAGAACGGATGACGGAGAGTCTCAAGAAGAACCGCTTCACCCTTGAGGATATGCTGATGCAGCTCCAGCAGATAAAGAAGCTGGGGCCTTTGGAAAAGGTGCTTGAGATGCTCCCGATACCGGGCGCGAGCAAGGCGCTGAAGAACGCCGATATAGACCCGAAGCGGATGAAGCAGTCCGAGGCGATCATCCTTTCAATGACGCTGAAGGAGCGCCGCAATCCCGAGATAATCAAGGGAAGCCGCCGCAAGCGGATCGCGCAGGGCTCAGGCACTTCGGTGCAGATGGTGAACCAGGTGCTCGCGCAGTATGAGCAGATGAAGGGCATGATGAAGACCTTCGGCAAGATGTCCGGAGGCAAAGGCGGATTCAAGATGCCGCCGGGTATGGGCGGCATGATGAAGGGCAAGAGAGGTTTCTTCCGCTAGTTAAAGATTGACTCGGAGATCGAATCCCCGTTTTCAATAGAAATGGCCCTGATCAAGCCGTACGGCGCATATAATCAGCGGCTATTTACAAAGAAAAAACACAGGAGGTGTTAGCGCAAATGTCAGTTCGTATTCGTCTTTCCCGTCACGGGAAAAAGAAGGCTCCTTTTTATCGTCTGGTAGTGGCCGACTCTCATTCACCGAGAGACGGACGCTTCATTGAGATACTGGGCACATACAACCCGCTCATGGAGCCCGCAGAGATCAAAATAGACGCGGAACGCGCGGCGCATTGGCTGGCCAACGGAGCTTCTCCGTCGGACACGGCGAAGGTGCTGCTTAAAAAAGCGGGAATCATCGACGCTCCCGCAGCGGAATAGGTGGACGCAGGATATGGCAAATTATGTCGACCTCGTTGACCTGATAGTACGTCGGCTCGTCACCAAGCCAGAAGAGGTCTCTGTCGCGGAGGAACGCTCCGAGGCGGGCGCCATCCTTATCACAATAAGGGTGGCCTCAGATGACATCGGCCGCGTAATCGGCAAGAAAGGTTCCACGATCAACGCCATCCGCCACGTAGCGAAAGCCGCTTCGATAAAGTCCGGCGAAAAGGTGGATGTTGATGTCAAAGAAGACTGAGGGAGCCTCAGCGGGGAGATACGAGATCGGTAAGATCGTGGGGGTCCACGGTGTGCGCGGCGATATGCTGCTGCTGCCGCAGACGGACTTCCCCGAGCGGTTTCTGGGCATGAAAGAACTCGACGTCACCGTCGCGGGAAAGCCCATGCGCACCTTCAAGGTGTGCAGGATCGAGCCATACGAGGGAAAAAATACCTTCTTTCTTCGCCTTCAGGGAGTGGAAGACCGCGACGCGGCCGAAACCCTGAAGGGCGCCGTCATCACGGTCGCGGAGGATGAGCGGATGGAGCTTGAGGAGGATGAATACTGGCTGGACGATATTATCGGCCTTACGGTGTTCGACCAGACCACGGGTGAGCGGCTCGGAGAGATAACGGAAGTCATCTACACGGGCAGCAACGATGTCTATGTCGTGAAGACTCCTGATGGCGCCTCGAAAGCGATACCTGCGGTCGCCGATGTGATAGAAAAGGTTGATGTGGCAAACGGCACCATGACAGTAAATGTTCCGGAGGGTCTGTGGGACTGATATGAAAATATCGATCATCACCGCTTTCCCAGAGCTTATGCGCAACTATCTTGCCGTCAGCGTCCTCGGACGCGGGATCGCGGCGGGGAAGTTGGAGGTCGAGGTCATCGACATCAGAGACTTTGCGGAGGGTGATTACCGGCAGATAGACGATTACTGCTACGGCAGCGGCGGCATGATGCTGATGGCTGAACCGCTGGCGAAGGCGCTGGCCTCCGTTTCGGCGGAGACAAAGCCCTATGTCGTCTACCCGAGCCCGCAGGGGACGCATCTCTATCAGGAGCTTGTGGAAGACCTCTCGCGCAAGGAACATCTGGTGATAATCTGCGGCCATTACGAAGGTGTGGACGAACGTTTCACGCAAAAGTATGTGGACGCGGAGATATCGCTCGGCGACTTTGTGCTCACCGGCGGCGAAATGCCGGCGATGGCGATAGTGGACGCGGTCTCGCGCCTCATTCCTGGGGTGGTCGGCAAGAATTCTTCGGTCACGGAGGATTCCTTCTACAGCGGAATGCTGGACACGCCGCATTACACGCGCCCGGCCGAATGGCGGGGAGAGCGTGTTCCCGAGGTGCTGACGAACGGCGACGCGAAGGCCATCGACCGGTGGCGCAGACGCCGTTCCGTTGAGCGGACGCTTGACCGGCGGCCGGACGTCGCGGCAAGGGCGGGCATAATGCCCTGGCTGTCAGGCGGCGCCTACGTCATGGAGGTGCATTATCCGGTGCTCGACAAGCACGGGGAGAAGTCCTCCACCGCGATAACGGGGATGGATCTGCACGATATCGCGCGTGCCTGCCGTACCTACGGAATAAAGAAATACCTGCTGGTGACGCCGCTTGCCCAGCAGCGCGAGATGGCGAAGCGGATCGCCGGACACTGGACGTCCGGCTGGGGGGCGGAATACAACCCCGACCGCAAAGAGGCCTTCTCGACGCTGAAGATTTTCGCCTCCGTCCAGAAGGCGCTGGGCTGGCTCTCGGAGAGGGAAAAGAAAGATCCCTTCAAGATAGCCACCACGGCGAAGCGTCACGCGGGAGCCCGGCACTGGCTCACCCTTAAGAGGGAGATCCTCAGAAAGGACCACAGCCCGGTCTTTTTGTTCGGGACGGGCTGGGGGCTTCACGACGAGGTCATGGAGATGGCCGACGCGGTGATGACGCCGATAATGGGCGGCTGCGACGGCTGGAATCACCTTTCCGTGAGAAGCGCCGTCAGCATAACGCTCGACAGGTTTTTTGGCTGGCGGTAAGAGCCGGTGATCAAAGAGGTAAAAGGATTGGCGCGCGGGAGACCGCGGAGCCTTTCGAAAGATAAAAATCAATAAACAAAAGATAATATAAAGAAGGAGGGAAAACCTCATGCAGGATCCCAGAATAGCTCTGGTTGAGAAGAAATTCCATAAAGACGCAGATTCGATCCCTGAATTCCGTTCAGGGGATACAGTCAAGGTCCACGTTAAAGTAAAAGAGGGAAACCGCGAACGTATCCAGGTATTTGAAGGCGTAGTGATTGGCCGCCAGCACGGCGGGCTCCGCGAGAACTTCATCGTCCGCAAGATGTCGAACGGCATCGGTGTGGAAAGAATCTTCCCCGTCCACTGTCCCTCGATCGACAAGATCGAAGTGACGCGCAAGGGCCGCGTGCGCCGCGCGAAGCTCTACTATCTCCGTAAGCTCAGCGGTAAGGCCGCGCGTATTAAAGAGCGCAGAGACTTCCATTAAATCGGCGTTTA
>NZ_JAJBUX010000033.1 GCF_020860125.1 Cloacibacillus sp.
GCGCGAAGGCGGCCGTACAGTCGGCGCCGGCGTCGTCACTGAGATCATAGCGTAATAAGATATGCGCGGGGCGGCTCAAAGCGGCCGCCCCTTTCAAATTAATATTTGTCTGGAGTGAATAGAAATGGCTGACATCATCGGTCTTCAGTGCACAGAGTGCAAATGCCGCAACTATGTTACGCTTGTAAACAAGAAAAAGGCGACCAAAAAGCTGGAGAAGAAAAAGTACTGCAAGTTCTGCGATAAGCACACCTTGCATAAAGAATGCAAATAGTGTAAAATAACCTCTGCATGCAGGTCTGTAGCTCGAACTGGTTAGAGCACCGCACTCCAAATGCGGGGGTTGAGGGTTCGAATCCTTCCAGGCCTGCCATTTTTATTCTCTAAAAACGGTCAGGAAAAGCAGCATTGCAACATATACTAAAGTCGATAAATGAGGAGGTCGGGGTTGATGGATAAAGTCCTCGACTACATCCGGGAATCTAGAGCTGAGCTTAAAAAGGTAACATGGCCCACAAAACAGCAGTTATGGTATTCGACCATCATTGTTATCGTCGTGACGGCCGTCGCCTCAGCCTATCTCGGGCTGGTAGATTTGATTCTGACTGGAATATTCTCTAAGATTATCCAGTAGTTGCGTATGTTCGGATATTATTGGATGTATCTCGACTGTAATCTGGAGGTGGAGAGGACGAGAGTCCTCTTTTAAGCATGAGCGAATTATTTGGAAATACACAGGAACGCCGCTGGTACATAGTACAGACCTATTCAGGATATGAGAATAAGGTCAAGGCAAACCTCGATCAGCGTATAGCGACGATGGGCATGGAAGACAGGATTTTCCGTGTCCTTGTTCCCGTTGAAGAAAAGGTAACCATAAAAGAGGGAAAGACCAAACGCGTTAAGAGGAAGGTCTTCCCAAGCTATGTCCTTGTCGAAATGATACTTGAAGATCAGTCCTGGTATGTCGTTCGCCACACTCCCGGAGTAACGGGCTTTGTCGGTTCCGGAAACCACCCCATCCCCCTTTCGCCTAAAGAGGCTGAAGACATCATGCAGAAGCTCGGCAAAGAGGCCAAGCCGAAGGTAGAGGTGGATTTCAAGGTCGGCGATATGATGCAGATGAAGACCGGTCCGTTTGCGGGAAGCAGCGGTCCTGTCGTCGACGTCGACGCGGACAAAGCAAAGATAAAATTCCGGATTACGGCCTTCGGCAGAGAGACAGACGTGGAGGCAGATTACAACGACCTCGAAAAGATATAGAGGGCGCCCCCCGTTACAGCGATCTTCCGCAGCACGCACATTGAAAACCGAATAACAGCCTCACCCCATGGCGGGAGAGGTTTTAACCTAAGGAGGAAACATCACTATGGCTAAGAAGGTAATAGGGGAGCTCAAACTTCAGCTTCCCGCAGGAAAAGCCACACCGGCGCCGCCGGTTGGCCCGGCGCTCGGTCAGCGCGGAATCAACATCATGGAATTCGTCAAGGCGTTCAACGCCAAGACGGCCGACCAGGTCGGCATGATAATTCCGGTTGTCATCACCGTATACGCGGACCGCAGCTTCTCATTCATACTTAAGACCCCGCCCGCAAGCATTCTTATCAAGAAGGCCGCCGGCAAGGAAAAGGGTTCTTCCGTCCCCAACAAGGACAAAGTCGGAAAGCTGACGAAGAAGCAGGTGCAGGACATCGCGGCTCTTAAGATGCCCGACCTCAACGCCAACGACATCGAAGCGGCAATGAAGATGATCGAAGGCACGGCGTGCTCAATGGGTATCGAAATAGTTCGCTGATTCGAACTTTTAATCCTGAAAGATGTTTTCAGGAGTGGGAGGATTTCTTTTAGGAGATCCGACATTACCACAAGGAGGAAAATAAAATGGCAAAAAAAGGAAAACGTTACAAGGCGCTGCTCGAAAAAGTTGATCTTACAAAGCAGTATCCCCTCTCTGAGGCAGTAGCGCTCGCGAAGGAATGCGCGACCGCGAAATTTGATGAAAGCCTCGAACTCCATATTCGTCTGGGCGTTGATCCCCGTCATGCAGACCAGCAGGTACGCAGCACAATAGTCCTTCCCTTCGGAACCGGCCACACAAAGAAAGTCGCAGTGTTGGCGCTTGGTGACAAGCAGAAGGAAGCTCAGGATGCAGGCGCGGACATCGTCGGCGGCGAAGATCTGGTTGCAGAGATCCAGAACGGCAGACTTGACTTCGATGCAGTAATCGCCACACCGGATATAATGAAGTCGGCTGGACGCCTCGGTAAGGTCCTCGGACCCCGCGGCCTGATGCCGAGCGCAAAGACCAATACCGTTACATTCGATGTCGCCGATGCTATCAAAGAAATCAAAGCGGGCCGTGTCGAGTTCCGCGTTGACAAGACAGCTATCACGCACAATGCTGTCGGGAGAGCCTCGTTCCCCGTGGAGAACCTCATGGGCAACGTTAAGACGCTCCTCCGTGCAGTCATCAAAGCCCGTCCCGCAGCGGTCAAGGGCACATACATAAAGGGTATCACCATCACCTCCACGATGGGCGTGGGCATCCAGATAGATGCGGTCCAGGCTCAGAAAGATGTGGCGGCGGAGTAACCCACACCGCGTTAAAGGCAAACTTACAAGCGGCCCGTTCTGTCAAAGAACGGGCCGCTTGTTGTATCTGGTATTAATATTTTTACGACAGTTTTATCACATAAAAATCTGTATTATTTTGCAGCTCACGCCTTCTTTTCGCCGCCGGCGATGTCGATTATATATTTGCCGCACCTTTCACACCGCCAGGTATCGGGGATCACCGCGCGTCCAGGGAAGGACTTCTTGCCCAGGGAAATACCGTTCATCGCCCAGATGCCAAGCAGGAGGCCTTTATCGTCAGGCATAAATTTCATCTTGAATTTATTTCCGACCAGACGGCCCTCTTCCATCTCCGCGCCGCAAAAGGGGCATCTCATAGCTTTACCCCCCGCGGGTGTTCGTCGATGATGAATTTTTCGCAGGAATCGCAGAAATAGGCGCGGACGCGGGCGCGGGTAAAAAATCCGCCCCGGCCGATACTGTGGCCTCCGAAGGCCCAGATGCCGAGAAAGAGTCCCCTCTTCCGCGGCAGCCATTTCATCCGGTATGTATCGCCATAGATGGTGCCGGCGGTCATCTCCTTTTTACAATATGGACACTGCACGGGTAAAACCTCCTTGATATAGCAACAACTGTGGAGCGGAGGCCTGAACTATTTCACCGGGATGCGCTTCGCGGCATTTTCAATAATGTTCTGTATATGCTTTGTCAGCGTGGGGGCCTCCGTGAAGAGATCCGCGCCGGTATTGGCCGCGACCGTCTCGCCGTATATGAGGCCGTTGTCCTTCGCGGAGCGCAGCTCCACCTTCACCGCCCCCTGTGTGATGTTTTCCTCCCAGGGTTCCTTGTACTCCTGATAGGGAACCTGCACCCTCTGGTGTTCCCAGCGGTCGTTGCGCCATACCGGCTCGTCGACGTACCTGTACTTGGTCACATACTCGCCGGGATGCTTTAAAACGCCGATGCCGCATTTGGTGACCGTGCATGTGAGGATCGCGTCTACCTGGTCGGCGGCAAGTACTAGAGCCCTCTCCGCCGTCTGCTGCGGCGTCATCTGTTCGGCGGGCTGACCGCTGATGAAGGCCGCGCGGTCGACGACGTCCTTAGGAGTTTTTAACAGAAATGGGAAACGGTCCTGCTTTTTCAGGGTCTGCTCCTGCCATCTCTGCTCCGCCGCCTCTTTTAGGAAGGGTTCCGACTGCGGGATGGAGACGTCATAGATGACGGGCAGGACGAGGATGGTCTTGATCGTTGCGTAATCGTAATTGTTGTTTCTGAAATCCGTCACCTCCGGTTTCGCAAGGGCGGCCGAGGCTACGGCCAGCAGAAGGACGGATACGAACAGCGCGATTATTTTTTTCACAGCGAAAACCTCCAGATTTTAAGAATAAACGGTGATATTATAGCTGATAAAGCTCCGGGCGGCGCATATCGAAGGCTTTGATAAAGCCCCTGATCTCGTCGGATTCCCGCGGTTCGACGCAGATAAAGGCCCCCTCCTCCCCTTCGCCGCCCTCATATAGCGTTCTGCCCCAGGGGTCGATCACCGCGGAGCGTCCGCCGAAGACGTCGCCGTCGGTGGCGCCGACCATGTTGCAGGCGGCGACGAACATCATATTTTCAATAGCCCTCGCGCGCAGCAGCGTGCTCCAGTGCTCTATCCTCGACACGGGCCATTCGGCGGAGACGAGACAGAGCTGCGCGCCGGCGAGAGCGCCCATACGCAACCACTCACAGAAGCGCAGGTCGTAGCAGATCGCGTTGCTTATCTTGACGCCGCCTATCTCAAAGAGTCCGGGTGCGGAGCCAGCACGCAGATATTTTTCCTCGTCCATCATCGGCACGAGATGGACCTTGTCGTAATGCGCGAGATATTCGCCCTGCGGGTTGACAAGAAGCGCGCGGTTCACCGCCCCCTCCTCGGTCATCGCGAGGACGGAACCGCCGGCGAACCAGACGTTATAGCGCCGCGCGAGGCCGCCCAAAAACTCCGCCGCCTGCGCCGCGCCGCGGTCGGCGTATCTCCCGGCCTCTCCGATGACGTAGCCGACGTCAAATATCTCCGGCAGCACGACGATCGTCTCAACGTCGGAGGGGGTATGATACTTTTCCATCCACCTCTCAACGGTCTTAAAGTTTTCCACGCGATCCCCGGGTTTTACCTCTATCTGCGCAAGTCCTATCCTCAGCATTTGCCGTCCTCCCATCTTTTTATCGTTGCTCTTTATATAATTATCGCATATAAGCGGCGATTATCCGCAGCCCCTCTTCAAGCTCCCGCATGGAGGCGGCGGAGGCCAGCGAGAGGCGCAGAAAACCGCCCCCGTCGTTCTTACCGCAGGAGAAGCGCCCCGAATGAAAGACGCGCACCCCCTCTTTCAGAAGCTCCGCCTCCGTCTCTTCTGGGCTTTTATCATCGGGAAGCGGCAGCCAGCGGAAGAAGCTGAAGGGATGTCCGTTCTGCGCATGGGGGAAATAACGCGAAAAGATGCGCCCTGCCTCCTGCGCGAGGGCCATCTTCCGCCTTATTATCCCCTCCGTTTCGTTACTGCGGATCAGCTCCGTGACCACCTCCGCGTCAAGCGACGAGGTCTTGACATTGATATTAAAGAGCGCGCGGTAAAGCCTTTCGCGGAAGAGCGGCGGAAATACGATATAGGCGACGCGCAGCCCCGAACAGAGCGATTTCGAGGTGCCGCAGAGGTAGAGCGTCTGCTCGGGGAGCAGCTCGCGCAGCGGCAGCCCGTATCCTGGGATGATCCCCGCGGTGATGAAGGCATAAATGTCGTCCTCAAGCAGGATGAGGCCGTGTTTTTTGATCACCGCTGCGAGCTCCTCCTTCCGCGCCATCGGTGTGAAGACGGTCGTCGGATTGCAGCAGCTTGGCATAAGAAAGATGCCCCGCACGCGGCTGTGGCGGCAGAGGTAATCAAGTTCCCGCGGCAGCATTCCCAGCCCGTCACCCGCTACGGGAAGGAGCTGAAGGTGCAGGAGCTTCGCGAGATCGATAAAATTGTTATAGACGAAGCGGTCCACGGCGATACGCTCTCCCGGCTCGAATAACGCCAGCAGCGCGAGGGTGATCGCGTTGAGCGTCCCCGAGGCGATCACCACCTGTTCCTCCCCGGCGCGCAGGCCGAAGCGGCTCATCCAATTCAGCGCCGCCGCCTTCTGATGCGGCATTCCCGTGGGGTCGTCGTAGCTGAGCATATGTTCCAGATAATTCCGTTTCACCGCCCGCCGGAGTGCGGGGACCACCATTTCGTTGCATTCCTCAAAAGAGGCGATGAGCCCCATCTCAATGCCGCGCCCCGCGAAGGTCTCGCGCGAGTTGAGCAGCGGCAATATGGCACTTGGTTGTACAAATGTCCCGCTGCCCTTCACGCCGTAGATGAGGTTTTTGTTTTCGCAGATCTTATAGGCCCGTGTCACCGTCGTAAAGTTGAGGTCGAGATAATCGGCAAGCTCGCGCTGCGGCGGGAGTTTCGTGTCGGGCGGCAGCTTTCCGTTAAGGATGTCCGCCTCCAGCTTTTCCGCGATGGAGAGATAGTATGGACGCCGGAGGGCGGCCTTCTCGGGTTTCCATGAGAGATAATAGTCGGCGAAGGAGTTGACTGGCACGGCGGGGACCTCCTGCTTTTATTATAATACATATAATTATACCATTGATTATATGTATTTTCGCGAATATAATTTTCGCAGGAGGTGTGTTTATTCCGATGTTTACTGACGAAACGATGAAAAAGGCCTTTAAGGCCGCCTTTCCCTATACGATCCCTATCTTCGCGGGATTTCTCTTTTTAGGTATCGCCTACGGCATCTATATGAATGCGAGCGGATTTCCCGCGGTTTACCCGATCCTCATGAGCCTGCTGATCTTTGCCGGCTCGATGGAGTTTGTCGCCGTGAACCTGCTGCTGGGAGCCTTCGATCCTCTCGGCGCCTTCCTGCTCACGCTGATGGTCAACGCGCGCCATCTATTCTATGGGATATCGATGCTGGATAAATACAAAAACATGGGACGGAAACGCTGGTATCTGATGTTCGGCCTCTGTGACGAATCATTTTCGATCAACTGCACCGCCGATGTGCCTCCCGACGTGGACCGGGGATGGTTCTACTTCTTTGTGACGCTGCTCAACCACTCCTACTGGGTATGCGGCGCGGCGCTCGGCGGTCTCTTCGGTTCCCTGCTCTCCTTTGACACGAAGGGAATCGAATTTGTGATGACGGCGCTGCTCGTAGTGATCTTCCTCGAACAGTGGATGAAGGAGAGAGACCATAGGAGCGCCCTGCTGGGGCTTGGCCTTTCGCTGCTTTGCCTCGTCTTTTTCCGCGGTAATTTCATCATCCCTTTGACACGAAGGGAATCGAATTTGTGATGACGGCGCTGCTCGTAGTGATCTTCCTCGAACAGTGGATGAAGGAGAGAGACCATAGGAGCGCCCTGCTGGGGCTTGGCCTTTCGCTGCTTTGCCTCGTCTTTTTCCGCGGTAATTTCATCATCCCCTCAATGACCGCGATCCTTGGCGTGCTGACGCTGTTCAGAAAACCTCTTGAAACGGCGGGTGACGGCAGGTGACGGTTTTTGAACAGGCCGCGGTGGTCGCGGCGGTCGTTCTCGGCACGGTCACCACGCGCTTCCTTCCCTTTCTTATCTTCCCCGCCGGCAGAAAGACGCCGGAGTACATACAATACCTCGGACGAATGCTGCCGCCCGCGGCGCTTGGTATGCTCGTCGTCTACTGTCTTAAAGACGTAAGTCTCTTTTCTGGAACGCACGGCATCCCCGAGGCGATATCAATCGCCGTCGTCACCGCGCTCCATTTTTGGAAGCGGGCCATGCTGCTCTCGATCGCTGGCGGCACGGCGGTCTATATGCTGCTGGTGCAGTTTGTATTCTGATTAGTAAGATTTATTATTTATTTAATAGGCGCTAAAACAATTGAAAATATAGGAAATATCCCATCCTGAAAACAGTCTTGAGAAATATCCGTTTCTGAATATAACCGTTCATATAAATTAAAAACCATCTTACCCATTTATAATCTTAAGAAATTGGCTCAAATAGGTTTTTCTTGCAAAGCCTCTCCCATTTAATGCTTTTATTATGACTATACGGCCAATAAAATAAAATTTTATTTTTGCTATTGACTATAAATAATTTTACGTTCATAATTATGGTACTCTAAATTATATTTGGTGCTCTAAAATAAAGAGAGGTGGCAAAGAATGAAGATGAGAATTTCCGCGCTGTCCTGATTCAGATTCCAGTGCTGTTAGGTGGAAGCTTGAAATGTAATCTCGATTAGATAGGAGAGGATAGAAAGTTTGGGAAAAAACGACTGTGCTTGAATGAAGATATTTTTTAATTAAGCCATAAATGACAACAAAACGTACTTGTTGTATCAAAGATGGAAAGCCACCAGTTATTAAATTAGTGCTGTCCTACCCAAATTATTTTACGTGCAAGAAATAAAAATCACTAAAATGGTGAAGTTATAAAATGTTTTGCAAAAATATAAATAATTATTGGAGGGATTTGTATGTTGAAAAAGATGGGAACCGTTTTGATAGGCAGTTTTTTATTATTAATTTTTGCAAGTTCATGTTTTGCGGCTGATAAATACATTGTTAAGATTGCGTCTGTTGTTCCTGAAACACAGTCACAGCATATTGCCCTTAGAGATTTTTTTAAAAAATATGTGGAGGAAAAATCTGGGGGACGTATGGTGGTGGAAATATACCCTAACGGGCAATTAGGCGGAGAACGCCAAGCAATTGAAAGCGTCCAGTTGGGAACTATACATATGACAGTTACGGCGCTTGCCGTTTTGTCCGGCTTTGAACCAAGATTCCAAGTTTTTGACTTACCCTTCTTATTTAAAGATAAACCCTCGGCTTATAAGGCGCTGGATGGCGAATTAGGTGACAAGCTGAACCAACTCCTTCCTAGTTTAGGGATAATAAATCTAGCGTTTGTGGAGAACGGCTTCCGCCATATAACAAACAACAGGGCGCCCATTCATAAACCGGCGGATTTGAAGGGACTTAAAATCAGGACAATGGAAAACCCAATACATATGGCATCATTTAGAGCGTTGGGAGCAAATCCGACCCCGATGAGCTTTGGAGAACTATATACCGCTTTACAGCAAAAAACGGTAGACGCTCAGGAAAATCCTATCCCGTTAATATATACGACGAAGTTTTATGAAGTCCAAAAATATGCTACGCTTACAGGTCATGTTTATGCGGCCACAACATTCCTTTGTAATGATACGTGGTTTAATAATTTGCCTAAAGATTTACAGAAAATAGTGAAAGATGGGGCGGTTCTATTTAGAGACGAGCAGAGAAAATTAACGGAAGCTCAGGATAAAGAGATGTTGGCGCTTTTAAAACAATCAGGGATGCAAATCAATGAGCTGACACAAGCAGAAAAAGATGATTTTATTAAGGCCACTGCCCCTGTTTATGAAGAATTTTCAAAGAGCGTTCCAGGCGGCAAAGACTTTATAGAGCTGGCAAGAAAAAACAGTCATTAGTCAAGGCAATGCCATTAAAGAGTCGGTGAAATTCTATTTTTTCACTGACTCTTTAAAATAGGAGGTGTCTTCATGTTAAGAAAAATATTTTCTAATTTAGAAGAATATTTGTTGGTTTATAGCCTAATGTTTTCCGTAGCCTTGGTTTTTGGGCAGGTTGTTATGCGATATCTTTTTTCCAGCTCTCTTTATTGGAGTGAAGAAATGGCTCGCTATCTATTTTTATGGCAAATATGGCTTGGAGCAAGCTATGCGACAAAAGAACATCGTCATTTGCGGATAGAGGTGGTAAAAGATATATTAAAAACAGAGAAATCAAAGAAAATATTCGAGCTATTCGCGCTGTCTATCTGGCTGGCATTCAGTATATTTTTAGCTTTTAAGGGTTTTGAACTTGTAAAAATGCTTCTTTTACGTAGGCAAGTCTCTCCTGCGATGCGTTTTCCTATGGCATATGCTTACCTCTCAGTTCCTGTTGGGTGCAGTTTGATGTCGATAAGGCTCATTGATAATATGCTCCACTTAATACATTCCAATAACAATAGTGGCAGTAATATGGGGGTGTAAAAATGGAAATTTTAGTATTATTTGGTTCTTTAGTGTTATTGCTAGCGCTCTCAATACCGATTGGAATATCACTTGGTTTGGCTACTGTTATAGCATTAATATATACTGGAACGATACCGCTTATAATGGTGGCCCAAAATGCTTTTGCCGCTCTGGATTCCTTTCCGCTGTTAGCAATACCGTTTTTCATGTTGGCTGGAGCCCTTATGGGGTATGGCGGTATATCGAAGCGGTTGGTAAATCTTGCCGATGCGATGGTCGGAGCCGTTCTGGGAGGACTGGCCATGGTGACGGTCATGGCATGTATGTTTTTTGCCGCTATTTCAGGGTCCGGGCCGGCAACCGTCTCTGCCATAGGTTCGTTTATGATCCCGTCAATGAAAGAAAAACACTACGACAGTGATTTTGCCGCGGCCTTGACTGCGACGGCTGGGTCCATCGGTGTAATAATTCCGCCTTCTATACCATTTGTAATATATGGGGTAGTTTCTGGTGTTTCTGTAGGTGAAATGTTTATCTCGGGAATTATTCCGGGCATAATCATAGGTTTGTCGCTCATGGCCGTATCTTATAGAACCGCGCGAAAGAAGGGTTATCCAAGGACATCTAATCCTCCCCAAATTTGGCCGACGCTAAAGGAGGCTTTCTGGGCTCTGTTAGTACCAATAATAATTTTAGGTGGAATATATGGGGGAATTTTTACCCCGACAGAGGCTGCTGTCGTCGCCTCGGTATACGCGCTGCTGATTGGCAAATTCATATATAAAGAGCTGGATTTTAAGACCATATACGCCGCATTTAAAGATGCAGCCCTCGTAAATGGCGCCACGACATTTATGGTCGGTTTATCAATGTCATTTGCCGCGTTTTTAGCGATGGAACAAATTCCCATAAAAATATGCACATGGATGCTTTCAATATCTTCAAGCCAAATAACTATATTCCTGATAGTGAATTTGTTGTTGCTCATTGTTGGGTGCTTTGTAGATAATATTTCTTCTATGATTATATTAACGCCAATACTATTGCCGATAATGTTGAAATTGGGTGTTGACCCTGTTCATTTTGGTCTTGTTATGACAGTAGCTCTTGCAACGGGGTTTGTAACGCCGCCATATGGTGCGAATCTTTTCGTGGCCTCTGCCGTTTCAGGGGTCAGTATGCTTAAAATTTCAAGAGCGGTCGTTCCGTTTATTTTAGCAATGTTGTTTTGTCTGCTTCTTTTTACCTACATCCCTGCGCTGAGTATGGGATTAGTTTGGTTATTGAGGTAAATAAT
>NZ_JAJBUX010000034.1 GCF_020860125.1 Cloacibacillus sp.
GCCGCAAAAGCGGCGGCGATCCACCTTCCTCAGAGAGGAAGGCTTTAAGAAAAAAACCGCTGTTTATCATCGATAGGGTAAAAGCTAAATCGGCGTTTAGACGTGCGAATAACGAAATAACTGAGGGCTTGGCAAGCGGAGGCGCACTAAAGTGCGGTGAGCATTACAAAGCCCTCAGTTATGAAGTTAGTCGTGCGTATAAACGCCGATTTACCGTTTCCCCCGCCCGAAGAAAACCGACGTTTATAAGCAGAGAGCCAAGACGCTGATTTTGTGTTTTGCGCGATAGGTGAGACATAAAATCTTTTTATTTTCGTCGTCGAACCTAGTTCTCCCACTGATCGTTTTGTCTGTCCATCTGACATACAGATAACAAAATATCCCCATTTTATATCCCCATCCCGAAGACAGAGTGTAAGCCTCTCCCGGCAGGCGTTAAAAAACCTAAAATTTTCCTTTATTTTTAAGCATAAACTTTTAGTTGTGAAATGGGAGCTATAATTGTTGTGATGACTAAAATTTTTCAAAATAATCATTTGCCTTTTTACTAGTGACTAAAATTATGATATGGTGCAGATGTTAGAAATTTCACATTAAGGAAAGGTCGTGCTATCTTATGAGTGGGAACAAAGTTAGCTGGCTCAATGTGGTAAAGTTCGCGGGTGCGTTTATCGCGTTCTTGATCGGCGCCGGTTTCGCAACAGGACAAGAAGTTTTCCAGTACTTCGCCGCTTATGGCTATGAGGGCTTCTTGGTCGGACTCTTCGTTCTTATCTGTTTCGTCTACGTCGGCGGGGATTTTATCGTCGCGGGTTTCAACGAGCATTTTAAAAACACAAATGACATCTATCGTTACTACTGCGGCAAGTATATCGGAGGCTTTTACGACTATTTCTCGATCGCCTTCATCTACATGTCGTATATCGTCATGCTCGGCGGCGCCGGCGCGACGGTCAACCAGTATTATCACCTTTCGCCGGTCGTCGGCGCCATCCTCATGATGGTCCTCTCCGTGGGAACCGTCGTCTTCGGCCTTGGCAAAATAGTTGACGTCATCGGCTCTATCGGCCCCCTGATCGTCATTATCGCCATCGGCGTCGGACTCGCGGCCATCGTTACAAACCCCGGCGGCATCGCCGAGGGCGCACGTCTGATCGCCTCGGGAGAGCTTGATATCACAAGGGTCGGCAGCAACTGGTTCATGTCTGGCACCTCATACGTAGGCTTCTGCATGCTCTGGCTCGCGGCCTTCCTCGCGGCTATGGGCACCAAAGCCAACAGCAAGAAAGAGGCCGTCATCGGCACCACGCTGGGCGCCATCGGTTTCGTACTCGGCGCGATCATCCTCATGCTCGGGCTTCTCTCTAGCCTGCAGGATCTCTATACCTCCGATATCCCCTCGCTCATCATCGCTGAAAAAATCTGGCCGCCTCTCGCCACCATATTCTCGGTCATAATCATCGCCGGTATCTATACGACGGCCGTCCCCCTTCTCTGGTCGGTCTCGGCGAGATTCTCGCAGGAAAAGACGACGAAGTTCTACGGGCTCACAGCAGGGCTCGCGGTGATCGCCTGTTTCGTCGCCCTTGAGCTGCCCTTCCGTAAGATCGTCAACGTGATCTACGGAGTAAACGGCTACGTCGGCATCCTCCTGATCTTCTTCATGCTCGCCAAGACCTGCGGCATAACGAAAAAACTCGCAAAGCAGAAGTAACCTCTAATATATCTAAGAAATATAAAGGGGCGGGAGGAGCGATACTCTTCCCGCCCTTTTGTGTGCCGGCACAGCTAAAAGAAAAATTTTTAGTCGTTTGAACATTAAAACACAAAGACTTTTTTGCCTTTATCATTTATAATATACGCCATTGCAGGTAAAAAACTTAATAAAGATGGGTGAATCGCTAAAATATATAATAAATGACATACAGCTCTGAATCAACGGTTTAACTTTATACGCTTAAACTGCAAAATATTCGATGTTTCTGTAATGGGAAGGTTTTCCCTATTTTTTAGTAACCATCGTTGTGAAAAATTTAACTAAGATTTGAAGGGACAGTGGTGTTGATATGAATAGAGAAAAGGTCAGCTGGTCTAATGTAATTAAGTTCGCGGGAGCGTTTATCGCCTTCCTTATCGGTTCCGGTTTCGCAACGGGACAGGAGATACTTCAATATTTCACAGCCTACGGCATGAAGGGGCTTCTGGCGGGGCTCTTTACCCTCGTCTGCCTCGTCTATGTCGGCGGGGATTTCATCGTCACCGGCTTCCGCGAGCGTTTCTCAAACACCAACGATATTTACAGATATTACTGCGGTAAGTATATCGGCGGCTTCTATGACTATTTCGCCATCGCCTTTCTCTATATGTCATATATCGTCATGGTGGCCGGCGCCGGCGCGACTCTCGCGCAGTACTACGGACTGCCGACATTCGTCGGCTGCATCGGAATGGCTTTCGTCTCCGCCTTCACCGTCACCTTCGGCCTTGGCAGGATCGTCGACGTTATCGGGACGATCGGGCCCGCGATCGTTTTGTTCGCGATCGGCATCGGCCTGGCCGCCATTTTCAAAAACCCCGAGGGCATAGCCCGGGGAGCGCAGATGATAGAGGCCGCGGAGGTCGAGATGACGAAGGTCGGCACAAACTGGTTCACCTCCGGCATGTCCTATGTGGGCTTCTCAATGCTCTGGCTCGCCGCCTTTCTCGCGGCGATGGGACAGAAGGCGAACTCCGCGAAGGAGGCCGTCATCGGCACGACGCTCGGCGCGACCGGTTTTGTCGTCGGGATCATCATTATGATGCTCGGCCTGCTTGCCAACCTTGACGCCGTCGCGATGACGGATATCCCCTCGCTTATTCTCGCGGAGAGGATATATCCGCCGATCGCCACCGTATTCTCCCTCATCATCATGGGCGGCATCTACACCACCTCCGTGCCGCTTCTCTGGTCCGTCTCAGCCCGTTTCTCACAGGAGATGACACGTAAATTTTATCTGCTCACGGTCGGGCTCGCCGTCTCCGGGTGCATCATCGGCCTGCTGCTGCCCTTTCAGCGTATCGTCAATATCATCTACGGCATCAACGGCTATGTCGGCATTATGCTGATCCTCTTCATGATCGTGACGACGGTCAGAAACATGAAAAAAGCCGCCTAAGGACAAAACCTCAGCCAAAACTGCATACGAAGGAGCCCGGCGCAAAATTTGTGCACCGGGCTCATCTATTTAAGTCTGTCAATTACCGCCGCCGGTCCGTTTTATGTTCCGGGCTAGAAACACTCATAGAAGTTGCGCAGCGTCCAGTAGAAGATGTGCGGCTGTTCGAGATAAGAGGTCTGGGAGGCGTCGGGGATGACGGCCATACGTGAACCGGGTATCAGCGAACGGTAGTATTCGCAGCTCTGCTGGCGGACCTGGTCGAACTCTCCGCATATCAGCAGCACCGCGATCTTGATGCTGCGCAGTTTGTCGGTGATGTCTATATCTTTCAGGATACCCTCGCAGGTAAATTCGCTGGGCCCCCACATGTGGCGGTAGACCATCATGCCGGAGGCCGTCTTCGGCTTGAGCGGCGTCGCCCGGTGGCCCGCCCGGTTGACGGTCGAGAGGCGGTAGCGGAAGTTATCGTTGTATTTCTTGATGATGTCCTGGTAGTAGCGCCCGTCAAAATGATGTTCCCTCTCGCACTGCTCCACCGTCTCAAGATAGTCTCCCCCAAGCTCGGCGAGGCGCTGTTTCGCGTCGGCTATCCAGATCTTCGTGCTGACGAGCGGGCTGATCATCGTGATGGATATTACGGGCGAGGGGCTGACGCGCAGCACATGCTCGGCGGCGAGGTATGCGCCCCACGAACGTCCGATGAGGTGAAGTTTGGGAGCTCCGATGGCGGCGATAAGGCTGCCCAGCGATTCTATATACCGCTCCGGCGTCCACAGGGATTCCTCTCCCGTATGCGAACGTTCGTCGCAGCCCAGCTGGTTGTAAAGATATACCGTGCGGTCCTCGGCAAGCATCTCCGCCATCGGCCGGAAGGATTCAATGTTGCCGCCCGGGCCTCCGTGGATGTAGAGGACGGGAATATTTTGGCTATTCTCCGCACCATAGATGTTAAGGCTGATAAAGCCTCCGGGAACATTGATGTACTCAGTTTTCATACTGACAGCCATTACTATCGCCTCCTTGTTTTACTTTCGCTCCGTTCTTGAGAAACCGCCGGTTACGCGCGCCGTCAAAAAGACAAACCGCGTTTTATTACAGAAACCTGAGTTATCCCCTCTCGCGGGGAGCTTCGTCTAAACCGGCGGCACGGACGTATAGGATCTAAAAAACGCCGTCCGAGCGCTTTGAACAAGATAATTATAGCACAATATTCTGACAATATTAAGTCTAAAATAGATGTAATTGCGATAAATAAGGAGGGCTGACGCTTGTTTCAGCGATATTTTTCAAGGATTTTTGAACGTTTGATGTATAAGATCAAGGGTATGCCGATGGCGTAACAGATGACCGCCTGGCTCACGCCGATGTAGAGCATGGACAGAAGCATCGGCGTTGCGGAGAGCACGGCGATATAGGCGCCGACCACAACGGCGTTGATGACGACAGGCGGCAGGGCCGCGAGCCAAACGTTAGGCATCTTCGCCGTCATCCAGGCGGCGGCAAGGGTCGCCGCGCTACCGAGGATGATATCGGTCAATCCGAAGCCGCCAAGCATATTTGAGACCAAACAGCCGATAAAGAGGCCCGGCACCGCCTCCGGCAGACAGAAGGGCAGCAGCGTCAGCGCCTCGGAGACCCGGAACTGGACAGGGCCGAAGGATATCGGCGCCAAGACAAAGGTGATTCCCGTATAGAGGGCGGCGATCAGGGCGGAGAGCGCTATTCTGTGCGTGGTAAAAAATCTTTTATTTTCCATGGGGTGTATTATACTACAAAAAGAGAGGAGGGTGCCGAAATGGAGGGTCCGGTCAGAAGGATAGAGATAATCAGGGTCAGTTCCGCGGATGAACCGCTCGCCGTGGAGGACGAGCTGCTCTCGGAGAGGGCGGTATCCCTTTATATAGACGGAAAATATGACGGTTCCGCGGTGATCACCGCGGGAAGCGAAGAGCTGTGGGCGGCGGGAAATATGCGCTGCCGCGGCCTGATTTCATCTTATGGCGATATCGAAAAAATCTCGTCCGGCGGATACCGGGTAGACGTTATTCTTAAAAGGAAACCGATTGAGGTCAAGCCCGAACCGCTGCCGCTGAAGTGGAGCGTCGGCGCGTCTGTCGTCCGGCGGAAGATCGCCGAGCTCGCCGGAGCGGAGCTTTACCGCCGCACCGGCTGCCTCCATGTGGCGCTGCTCTCCTCCGTGCGGGGAAAGACGCTCTTTTCCGCCGAGGATATCAGCCGCCACAACGCGGTGGACAAGGCCGTCGGCTGGCTTCTGCGCAGCGGTATCAACGCTGCTTCGTCGCTGCTTTTTATCTCGGGGCGCATGCCGGAGGACATGGTCCAAAAGGCCGTCTGCGCCGGCATTCCCTTCATCGCGAGCGTCTCCGCCCCCACGGCCGACGCCGTAACCGCGGCGCGCGCGGCGAACATCACGATGATCGGTTTCGCGCGCGGCGGCTCTTTTAATATTTACAGCGCCGCCGGCAGGGTCGCTTTACGGGAAAAAGAGCTATAATAGCAAAATGCACGAAAGATGCAGCAAGAGAATATTGAACGGAGGAACGACATTGAACACGACGATTCTTGGCGCGGGCAGCTTCGGTACCGCCATGGCGGTGCACCTGACCTCCCTTGGCCATAATGTAAAGATGTGGACGATCGACGCAGAACAGGCGGAAATTATGAACAGGGAACATAGGAATAATTTCTGTTTCTTCGACACGGTGCTGCCGGATAAGATCGCGGCGACCACCGACCTGCGGGAGGCCCTTGACTTCTCCGACCGCTATATAATGGCGATACCGACGCAGTTTGAACGGGAGGTCTGCGGCAAGATAGCGGCGCTCTCTCCCGCGCCGGGACATATGCTGAACCTGGCTAAAGGCATCGAGATATCGACGGGCAATCTGCTCCATAAGGTACACGAGGAGTTATGCCCCAATATGGTCTACTCCGCGCTCTCCGGACCAAGCCACGTGGAAGAGGTGCTCATCGACTGCCCGACGACCGTGGCTCTCGCCTCCAAAGACGAGGAGGAGGCCAGGTCATGGCAGGAGCTGTTAAACGGCGGAAATTTCCGCGTCTATACGAGCACGGACGTTATCGGCCTGGAGGTCGGCGGCGCGACTAAGAATATATACGCGATCGCGGCCGGCATCTCAAAGGCCTTACAGCTCGGCGACAACGCCCTCGCGGCGCTCGCGTCGCGTGGACTGGCCGAGATAATGCGCTTCGGCGCGAAGCTCGGCGCTTCGCCGCTCACGCTCTCGGGACTCGCGGGGGTCGGCGACCTCATGGTCACCTGCTACAGCATGCATTCGCGCAACTTCCGTCTCGGCCTCGCCGTCGGCAGCGGCATGAGCATGGACGAGGCGGTGGAGGAGCTGGGACAGGTCGCCGAGGGCGCCTACACGGTGCGCGCCGTCGTCGAAAACAGCAAAAAATTTGACGTCGATATGCCTCTCGCCGACGCGGTTTACCGCGTACTCTACAAGGATGAAGATCCTCACGAGCTGCTGAAAGAGCTCTTCGCAAGGCCGGTAAAACCGGAGATGCGGCTGTAGCCCGCGGGCGAAACACCGGCTGTAAAAAGAAAAAAGAGATGAGGAGGGATAAGCCCCTCCTCATTTTTGTCGTTTACGGCAGACGCGCCCTTATCCCGCTCGGCAGGCGTTCGGCGAATCAGCCCTTCGTTTCACGGCGGCGGCGAGCAGTGCCGTCGTCATCTGCGAGGCCGGCATCGCGAGCCATACGCCGGTCAGTCCGAGAAAGGCTGGCAGCATCAGCAGAAAAATCAGCAGCAGGAGCGGCTCGGCGTAGACAAGGATATATGATAGCAGGCTCTCCTCCGTCGCGTAAAAGCCGGCGGCGGTGATACGGGTATAGGCCAGAAAGAGGACTCCGGCGAGAAATAGCGGCAGCGTCTCGCCAACGCCGCGGCTCACCGGCGGCGACGCTCCGAAGAGGCCGCCAATCCGCCAGCGCGCCAGAAAGAGGAGGCAGACGGAGAAGAGGCTGAGCGCCCCCGCGGTAGCGTAGGCCAGCCGGCAGGTGCGTTTCATATCGGCCCGCCGACCCCTGCCGTAGTAGCGGCTGATCATCGGCTGGCAGCCGTCGCCTATCCCCTGCAGCAGCAGATAGACGATGGTGACGATATATCCCACGCAGGCGTAGCAGGCGACCGCTCCCTCGCCGCCGTAGAGGACGGCGAAGCGGTTCATGAGGATCATCCCGATCATGGGAGAAAAGGTTATCCCAAAGGGCGCGAGGGATATCTTCAATATCACCGAGAACAGATGCGGCGCGCGCCGCGCTGGAGGAAGGGAGAGCGGATATCTCTTTGCGGCAAAATAGAGCGCCGCGCCAAGCGCCGTCACCGCCTGCCCGATCACAGTAGCCGCCGCCGCGCCCGCCATGCCCCAGCCAAAGACCATGATAAAGAGCCAGTCCAGGATGATATTGGCGATAAAACCGGCGGACATGGCGAACATCGCACAGAGAGAACCGCCCATATTCCTTATCAGCGGGATGAGCCCCGTTCCAAAGACCTGGAACAGAGCGCCCGCGGCGATAAATACCAGATATTCCATACCAAGCGTGAGCGTCGCCCCCTCCGCGCCGAGAGCCCCGAGCAGCGGCCCGGCCAAGACAAAAAAGAGGAGGGAGAGCAGCGCGCCGCAGAGCAGCAGCAAGAGGAGCGCGGAGCTGAAATAGTGCCGCTCCCCCTCGGCGTCCCCCTGAGCGCCGCAGATGGCGAAGCGGATCGCGCCGCCCATGCCGATCCCCGTGCCCACGGCCTGCAAAAGCGCGGTGACGGGAAAGGCGAAGTTGATCGCCGCGAGCCCCGCGTCGCCGATGCTGTTGCCGACAAAAAAGCCGTCTACCACGGCGTAGACGCCGGATAGGGCGAAGGCCGCGAGAGAGGGCAGCACATAAGAAAAAAATTCTCCGGCGTTCTTCATCTCTTCTCCGGCAGCCCCTCGCGGAAATACTCAACGAAGCGGGCCATGCCGTCGATCAGGGCTCCGCGCCCGTCCGCTCCCATTCTATCCATCACATGCAGCTCCAGCTCCAGAAGTTCGGGGATGATGGCGGCGGCCAGCGCCTCGCCCTCCTGCGTAAGGTGTATCAGCTTATTCCTCCGGTCCGACTTCAGGTAAGAAAACTCTATCAGCCCGCGCCGTTCAAAATCCTTTAATATCGCGTTGACCGTCTGCTTGGGAAAAAGCCACCTGTCGCAGATCATCCTCTGCGTACATCCGTCCCGGTCATAGTAGAGCGAATGAAGCACCAGCACCGAGCTGCCGCCGATTCCGTGAGCCTTCGACCATTCTTCGTATATTACGGTCATATCGCGCCACAGCGAGTAAAACCGCCGCAGCTCCGCGTCGGGGATCTTTCCGTACATCACCGCACCTCCAATTTTAGTCCAATTTCGGACTGTTGGCATTATAGTACGAAAGTGGACTTTTTACAAGTCTCTTTTCTGGGTTGGTATTCAGCCGCGAAGACAGGCAGAGGCGGGGCAACGAAAAAAAGGGAGCCGCGCACAGCAATATATTTTATAAGGGGGGCAAAAAAAAGGGCGAATTAAAACAAAAAAAACAGCCACCACAAGCA
>NZ_JAJBUX010000035.1 GCF_020860125.1 Cloacibacillus sp.
ATTTTAACAGCAAGTGACGGGGATAACAAGGAGAAATGTTGTGATGGTGTCTAAATATCTGTAGTTAAGATAAAAGAATTCAGATTCTGATATAATAAATTATCGGCGCGTACCTTATTTTGAATGACGGGTTAAATGTATTTATATGTGAAATTACGATATATAGAGAAGTATGGTGTAAGTATATGGATTTAAAAATGAGTGTATCCGCAACTTTTAAACCATTCATGGGAACCAAAAAGAAAGCGCCGTCAATGCTAGAGGCTGTAATTTTTATTGGGATTCAAGCAAGCGGCAAAAGCTCTATGTATTACCAGCGCTTTAGAAATACCCATGTTCAAATAAACCTTGACTCACTCCACACGCGTAACAAAGAACGCCTATTACTTCAAAAGTGCATAGACGAGAAACATTCGTTTGTTGTAGACAACACAAACTCTTCAAGAGCGGAAAGAACAGCCTACATAAAGCTTGCACTTCAGAACGGATATAAGATCATCGGTTACTATTTTCACTCTGTTATTGCTGAATCTATTGAGCGTAATAAACAGCGCAGCGGCAAAGAAAAAATTCCCCGAAAAGGAATAATCTCAACCGCGAAACGTCTTGAAAAGCCGCTTTACGAGGAAGGTTTCGATGAACTCTATTATGTTATGATGTCGAAGAATGGAGATTTTTTAATCAGCAAATGGGAGGAGGAGAACAATGAAGTTTGACGAACTAGACAAGATGATGCGCATCTATGAAGAGTCGCTGGATCAGTGCATCATTCCCGATTGCCACATCGTTGTAAGGATAGATGGAAGATGTTTTACAAGACTCACGAAACAGACATTAAAGTTAAAAGCACCTTTTGACGAGAAGATGCGTGACTATATGGTCAAGACCGTCAGACACCTTATGGATTGTGGCTTCGGAATCATGTACGGTTTCACTGAAAGCGATGAAATTTCCCTCCTCTTCCGCCCTGGCGACGGAACATTTGGACGTAAGACACGAAAGTTGAACTCTATTCTTGCCGGTGAGGCAAGCGCAGTATTCTCGCTTCAAGTAGGTGTTACGGCTAGCTTTGACTGTCGTGTAATTCCACTTCCAAATGAGGAAAGGGTAATTGATTATTTTATGTGGAGGCAGGAGGATGCTCATAGAAATGCATTAAATGCTTACTGTTACTGGGCTCTTCGTGGAGAGGGACTTGATGTAAGAGCCGCGACAAAGCATATATTAGGTCTTGACATCGTTGATAAAAAAGAACTGCTCTTTGCAAGGGGTATAAACTTTAATGATATACCAGCATGGCAGAAATGGGGCGTAGGGATTTACTGGGAGCGCTATCAGAAAGATGGTTATAACCCCATTACCGGTCAGCTCAGTAAAGCTGACAGAATGAGGTTAAAGACAGAATATAACCTACCTACCAAGCAGGAGTACGCAAAATTCGTCAAAACGTTCTTGCCCAATGTTTAGAGCCGTGTTTTCCATTTTTAAAAATAGTCTGCCCAGTTCCTCGCCAGGTTTGTTTTTTGCTTACTTTTACCAATAGAACGCCTTGTCATGCACTTTGCTCTCTATACCCGGCGCACCTCTCCACAAACCTCTCCGCCGCCTTTGGGAAGCCGGCGAAGTGTAGATGAAGATATGAACCCAAGATGTTGTCTTTTGCATAACCGGCGCAGTAGCTTTCGCCGGTACGGTTTTTAGTGAATTGGAAGGCGCGGGGGATTTCGCAGTCGGCCTCGGCGCTGGAGAAGTGGAATTCGTGGCCGCGCAGCTCTTCGCCCTTTTTCGCGATGATGTTGTCGGAGAGCGCCTTTGCCGTGACGTAGCCGACGGTGCGCAGGCTGTCGTTCATTTTGCAGCTCATGGGGATGAGACTGCACATGCGGTGCGCCGCGCCGTCGAAGTCCTTTATCTCGCGCGTGAGGTACATGAAGCCGCCGCATTCGGCGTATATGGGCATGCCGGAGGCCGCGGCGCCGGCGATGGACTCTTTCATCGCGGTGTTTGCCGCGAGGCGCGCCGCGAAGACCTCGGGGAAGCCGCCGCCGAAGATGAGGCCGCCGCAGTCGGGGATTTTTTTGTCGTTGAGCGGGCTGAAGTTTACGATATTTGCTCCCGCCGCCTCGAGGACGGCGATGCTTTCGGGGTAGTAGAAGGAGAAGGCCTCGTCGCGCGCGACGGCGATCGTCACCCTCTTTTCCGCCCGCGGCGCGGCGTTGTTCTCCGCCCTGAGAGGCGGGGCGCTTTGGGCGATTTTCAGGAGCGTATCGAAGTCGATGGCCGGTTCGATCATCTTTCTGACGTTTTCAATGTGTTCGCGGTTGCCGTTTTCTTCCACCGGCAGCAGCCCGAGGTGGCGCTCGCGCACCTCCGCCTCCCTGCTGCGCGGCACGGCGCCGACAACGGGCAGGCCGAGGCGTTTTATCGCCTCGCAGACCATCTCTCTGTGGTTTTCGGAGCCGTAGCGGTTGACGATCACGCCTCGAAGGTCGACCTCCGGGTCGTAGTCGCGGAAGCCTTTGGCGATCGCCGCCGCGCTCTCGCCCATCGAACGGACGTCGATGACGAGCAGCACGGGGGCGTTAAGGGCCTTCGCGATCTGCGCGGTGCTGCTGACGCCGCCGCGCCCGCCGTCGTAGAGTCCCATGACGCCCTCGATTATCGAGATGTCCGCCTCTTCGGAGGCGGAGAGGAAGATTTTTTTCATCGCCGCTTCGTCTGTGAGCCAGGTGTCGAGGTTGTCGGCGCGTCCGCCCGCGGCGAGGCCGAGGTATCCCGGGTCGATGTAGTCAGGGCCGACTTTGTAGGGATGCACGCGTAGGCCGCGCGCGGCGAGAGCCGCGACGATGCCGCTGGTGATCGTGGTCTTGCCGCTACCGCTGTGAGCGGCGGCGATGAGCAGGCGGGGGCGTTCGGCGTCCACCTTATTTTGCCTCCGTGGACTGTGGATTTCCACCGTCGGCGCGTCGGGCTGGCGCGTCGGCCTTCAGGTGCATGATGTCGATGATGTAGTCGAGGTCGAGATTTTTTCTCGTTTGCGCCGCGAGGGCGTCGTAGGCCGCCTCTTTGGCCGCCGCCGTGGAGACCGCTTCGCGCTCGGGCAGGCCGCGTTTTTTGCGCAGGCGGTTGAGCCACACGGCGCGGAAGAGGTCGTTGTGGAAGGCGTTGTGGAGGTAGCTGCCGCCGGCGCGCAGTTCGCCGTCGGCGAGGCCGTCGGCCCTGCCGTCGAGCTCAAACAGCGGTGCGAATCCCGGCTCTTCCCGCAGTGGGCGGGTCTCTCCGAAGTGTATTTCGTATCCGTCGACGGCCGCCGCCTCTTTGAAGTATGGGTGTATCGTACGTCCGCGGCGGCGGATGGTGGTCTTTTCCTCGCCGAAGGTGGTGACGACGGGCAGCAGGCCGAGTCCCTCGATCGCGGGGATTTTGTCGTTGTCGCGGAGATGGCGGTCGTCTATCTCTTCGCCCATCATCTGGTAGCCGCCGCAGAGCCCGTAGACGGTGCCGCCGTTTTGGTAGAAGCGGCGTATTTCGGCGGCGAGGCCGGAATCGAGCAGGTACTTCATGTCGAGCACGGTGCTCTTGGTTCCGGGCAGCACGACGGCGTCGAGCGAGGCGACCTGCGCGGGTGAGGCGAGTTCGATTATCTCCACGTCCGGTTCGAAGCGGAAGGCTTCGATGTCCGTATGGTTGGAGACGCGCGGGAATTTTACGACGCCGACGCGGAGCTTGCCGTTACTTTCTTCCGTTTCGCCGCGGTGCCAGTTGATGCTCATGATGTCTTCGCCTTCGATGACGATGTCTGTGAGCCAGGGCATGACGCCGACCACTTTGACGCCGGTCTTTTTTTCGGTGAATTCCACCGCGTCTTCGAAGAGCGAGAGGTCGCCGCGGAATTTGTTGAAGATGATCCCCTTTACGCGGCGGCGGTCCTCGCCGAGCAGCTCAAGGGTGCCGACGACGGAGGCTATGGCGCCGCCGCGGTCGACGTCCGCGACGAGCAGCACGGGGATGTCGGCCTCCTGCGCGACGCGCATGTTGACGATCTCCGCGGCGTTGAGGTTGACCTCCGCGGGGCTTCCCGCGCCCTCGCAGACCATCACCTCGTATTTTTCGTCGATGATGGCGAGCGCCTTGCGCAGGGTCTCCAGCCCCTTGCCCATGGTAAAGCCGCGGTAGTAGTTTTTATCACAGGGGGCGTCGAATACTTTGCCCATCAGCACGATCTCCGAGGAGGTGTCTTTGCGCGGCTTGAGCAGTATCGGATTCATGTATGTCTGCGGCTCGACGCGCGCCGCCTCGGCCTGCACCCCCTGGGCGCGCCCCATCTCGAGGCCGTCGGGGGTGACGCAGGAGTTGTTGGACATGTTCTGTGACTTGAAGGGGCAGACGGCGTATCCCATGTCGGAGAATATGCGGCAGAGCGCGGTGGTGATGAAGCTTTTGCCCGCGTCGCTCGATGTTCCCTGTATCATGATGCCTGTGCAGTTTTTCATCTTATTACACCTCGGTTGTGGCGTTTGTCGTCTATATTTATTTGTACTTGTGCCGTATCGCGCTCTCTTTAAAACTCTATCCCGCGCCGCGCGAGCAGTCCGTCGTCGTAGTAGTGCTTTATTTTCTTCATTTCGGTGACGAGGTCTGCGCGCTCCACCAGCTCTTTTGGCGCGCCGCGTCCAGTCATTACGAGTTCCGTCTTCGCGGGGCGCGTCTCAAGCAGCGAGAGCGCCTCCGCGAGGGATAGGCAGCCGTGTCTCATCGCCGCCATTATCTCGTCGAGGATCAGTACGTCGGCGCCGCCCTTTTTGAGGATGTCTCGCGCCGCCGTAAGCAGCGGACAGGGCGAGGCGCAGGGGCCGCTTCCGCGTCCCTGGGGGCACTGGGCGAGCCTGATGCCGAGCTTTTCCGCGCTCTCGTGCTCGCCGCAGCGCTGGGCCTTCTGGAACTGGATGATGAAGACCCTGCCGCCGCAGCCCGCGGCGCGCATCGCCAGTCCGAAGGCGGCGGTGCTTTTGCCCTTGCCGCAGCCCGTGTATATCTGTACCTTGCCCTGCTCTTCGCCGCTGAACATCGTTCTTTAAAATCCTTCGCTTCCGGCCACTTCGTCGGCGCAGACGAGGAAGTATTCGATGTCTTCGTCGCTGTGCGCGGTGCAGAGGAATAGCGCCTCGAACTGCGAGGGGGCCAGCAGGATGCCGCGGGCGGCCATGCCGCTCCAGAAGCGGGCGTAGCGGGCGGTGTCGCTCTTTTTCGCCTCGTCGTAGCTCTTTACCGGTCCGGCGGTGAAGAATATCGTCGCGAGCGATTCGATGCCCTGCACACAGGCGGCCACGCCGTATTTTTTGAATATTTTATCGAGGCCGGCGCGCAGACGCTCTCCACGCGCGGCGAGTTCTTTGTAGATTAGCGGGTTTTCGCGCAGCGCCGTCAGCGCCGCGAGCCCGGCGGCCATCGCCACGGGGTTTCCCGAAAGCGTGCCCGCCTGGTAGACGGGGCCTAAGGGGGCCACCATCGACATCACGTCTCGGTGTCCGCCGTAGGCGCCGACGGGAAGGCCGCCGCCGATTATTTTGCCGAAGGTCCAAAGGTCCGGCGTCACGCCGAAGTATCCCGAGGCACAGTTTATCGAGAGACGGAAGCCGGTGATGACTTCGTCGAAGATGAGCAGCGCGCCGTTTGCCGCCGTGATTTCGCGCAGCCCTTCGAGGAAGCCGGGCGCGGGGGGAACGACGCCCATATTCGCACCGACGGGTTCGACGATCACCGCGGCGATCTCGTCCTTATGTGCCGCTAAGATCTTTTTGATCTCTTCCAGGTCGTTGTAGCGGCAGGTCAGCGTCGCCGCCGCGGTATTCGCCGGCACGCCGGCGCTGTCCGGCTGTCCCGCCGTCGCGAGGCCGGAGCCCGCCTTAACAAGCATGCTGTCGGAGTGCCCGTGGTAGCAGCCCTCGAACTTCACGACCATTTCACGTCCCGTGAAGCCGCGCGCCGCGCGTATCGCGGAGAGTACCGCCTCGGTGCCGGATGAGACCATGCGCACCATCTCGACGCCCTTGACGAGCTCCGTGATGAGACGGGCCATTTCGACCTCCATCGCCGTCGGCAGGCCGAAGCTCGTGCCTTCATGAGCCGCCTCGCAGACGGCGTCCACCACGGGAGCGTAGGCGTGGCCGAGAATCAGCGGCCCCCACGAACCGATGTAATCGGTATATTTTTTGCCGTCGGCGTCCCATATATAGGCCCCTTCGCCGCGCGCCGCGAAAATCGGCGTCTGGCCGACGCTCTTGAAGGCGCGGACGGGGCTGTTGACGCCGCCGGGGATGAGGCTCTGGGCCTCTTCAAAAAGTCTTTCGCACTGGCTCTGGCTCATTACAGCTCGCCCTCTTTCATCATCCTGGCGAGTTCGGGGGCGAAGTAGCTGACGATGACGTCCGCGCCGCCGCGCGCGAGGCAGACCGCCGATTCCGCAATGACGCGTTTTTCGTCGAGCCAGCCGCGCTCGACGGCTGCCTTTATCATCGAATATTCGCCGCTGACGCAGTAGGCCCCGACGGGGACCTCGCTGACCTCTTTCACGGCGCGCAGCACGTCGAGATATGGAAGTCCAGGCTTTACCATGATCATGTCCGCGCCCTCCTCGATGTCGAGCAGCGCTTCACGTACGCCCTCGCGCACGTTGTGCGGGTCCATCTGATAGCTTTTGCGGTCGCCGAAGGAGGGAGCGGAGCCCGCCGCCTCGCGGAAGGGGCCGTAAAACGCCGAGGCGTATTTCACGGCGTAGGAGAAGATCAGGGTATCGTCCATGCCCGCGCCGTCGAGTTTCGCGCGGATCGCCGCGACGCGCCCGTCCATCATGTCGGAGGGGGCGACGATGTCGGCTCCCGCCTGTGCCTGGGAGAGCGCCGTCTTCGCAAGGAGGTCGAGCGTCGGGTCGTTGTCCACCATCTCTCCCTTCAGCAGGCCGCAGTGTCCGTGCGAGGTGTACTCGCAGAGGCAGACGTCGCCGATGAAACACATATCGGGGAAGTGTATCTTGCCGACGCGCAGCGCCTGCTGGATGACGCCGTTTTCATTATAGGCCTCGCTGCCGAATTCGTCCTTGTGCTCGGGGATGCCGAAGAGGAGTATGGAGTTTACCCCCGCGCGTTGTACCTCTTCGAGGAGACGCGGGAAGGTGTCGGGGCTGTAGCGTTTCTGCCCGGGCATCGCGGGGATGTCTTCGATGATGTTGCTGCCCTCGCGGATGAATACCGGGTAAACGAGCATGGAGGGCGAGAGCCGTGTCTCCGCCGCCATGTCGCGGATGATTTTGTTTTTTCTCAGTCTTCTTGGACGTACTATCATCTTATATCCTCCTCCAGAGTATTTATGAGGCTCTCCAGGGTCGCCCTTTGAGCCGTTATTATCCGTTTAAAGCCCGCGCGCCGCGCCTCCGCCGCCGTCTGTTCGCCGATGCAGCAGGCGCGTTCTATCTCAAGCTCCGGCATGGCGGCCTTGAATCCGCGCACGGTCGAGGCGCTTGTGAATACCGCGGTATCCGCCCCCTGTGGGATTATCTCCGCCTGTTCGTATATTGTCTCATAGAGCGGCAGTTCGGTGAAGTTTATCTTCAGCGCCGCGAGCTCCGCCGTCAGCTCCGGCGAACCCTCCTTCGCGCGGAGCATCAGCACCGGAGCGGCTTTCGCCAGCTCCGCGAGGCCGCGGGCAAGGTGTAATCCGTCGTAGACCTCCGGCATGTAGTCCGTGATAAGGCCGCGCTCTTTCAGCGCCCTGGCGGTCGCCGGCCCGATCGCCGCGATCTTCGCTGCGCCGAGGGAACGGACGTCGCGTCCCTTTTCCGCAAGCAGCTCAAAGAGCGCTTCGACGCCGGTCATGCTGGTGAAGCCTAGCCAGCCGTATTTTGAAAGATCCGGCAGCTCCGCCTCTATCCGGCGCGTGCTGATGCAGGGCAGCTCCACGACCTCCGCGCCGCGCGCGCGGAGCATGGCGGAGAGTTTGCCCGCCCGTTCGCGCGGGCGCGTCACGATCACTTTGCGTCCGGAGAGCGGCAGGAAGCGTTTCCAGGCGAATCCCTCTGCGAGAGCCGTGACTTCGCCGACGATTATCAGCGCGGGGGAGCGCAGTTTTTCCTCCGCGCACCTGGCGGAGAGCGTTCCCAGCGTTCCCTGGATGAGCCGCTGCGCCGCGGTGCTCGCGTTTTTGACGGCCGCCGCCGGTGTGCCGCCGTCCATTCCCGCCCTTTGAAGCTCGGCGCATATTTCTGTGACGGCGCTGGCGCCCATGAGGAAGACGAGCGTGCCGCCGAGCTTCGCGATGGCCTCGTAGTCTACGGGGGCGATGGTGCCCTCTTTTGTGTGCGCCGTGATGACGTGAACGGAGCGCGCGATGCCCCTGTGCGTGACGGGGATGCCGGCGCAGGCCGGTCCGCCGAGCGCCGAAGTCACGCCGGGGACCACCTCGAAGGGTATATCCTCGCGGTTCAGCGCCTCGATCTCCTCGCCGCCGCGTCCGAACATGAAGGGGTCGCCGCCTTTGAGCCGCGCGACGCGCCGCCCCCTCTTCGCCTCGCGCACGATGATCTCTTCGATCTCGCGCTGCGGCACGGAGAGGCCGCCGCCGGTCTTGCCGACGTTAATCTTTTCCGCTGAAGGGGGCATCATCGCAAGCACGCCGTCGCCGACGAGCCGGTCGTAGACGACGCAGTCGGCGGCCTCCAGCAGTTCGCGGCCGCGCAGGGTGAAGAGCCCCGCGTCTCCTGGACCGGCGCCGATGAGCGCCACATGGCCCTTAGCCTGTCTCATAGCTCTTCCCCCCTTGAAAGTTCCTGCGCGAGCTTCACCGCGATTTTTATATTTTCCGACACCGGGCCCTCCGCCGAGCCGCGGCGGATATCGCAGCCGCTTTCGTCGGCGTATAGTCCGGTTATCTTTATCGTCTCCCCCGCGAGCGCGGCGAAGGCGCCGACGGGCGCGGTGCAGCCGCCGCCTAGTTCGGCGGAGAAGGCCCGCTCGGCTTCGGCGCAGGCTGCGGCCCCGCGGTCGCGTATCGCGTCGAGGTAGCGGTAGTCCTCTCCCGCGCGTCCCTGGCAGGCGAGCACTCCCTGTCCCGGCGCTGGTATCATTTCATCAGCCGCAAAATATCGGGAGATGCGACCGTCGAGGCCGAGCCGCTTTAACCCCGCCGCCGCGAGCACGAGGGCGGAGAATTCTCCTTCGTCGAGTTTGCGCAGCCTGGTGTTGACGTTGCCGCGCACCGGCTTGATCTCCACGCCGGGATAGAGCGCCGCGAGCTGTACGCGCCACCGCGCCGAGGAGCAGCCGATCGCGCCCGATTCGACGCCCGTCCGTCCCTGCGGCAGAACGATCGCGTCGCGCGGGTCCTCGCGCCGTGAGTAGGCGACGAGCGGCAGCGCGGGGTTTGCGTTCATCGGCATATCTTTAAGGCTGTGAACGGCGACGTCGATCGCGCCGGATAACAGCGCCTCCTCAAGCTCCTGTGTGAAGAGCCCCTTGATGCCAAACTTGTCCGAGGCTTCGGAGAAGGGTTTCATGTTCCTGTCGCCGGTAGTCTCCATCGCGACGAGTTCGACCACCAGTTCAGGGTGGGCGCGGGCCACCGCCTCCATTACAAGCTTTGTCTGCACGAGCGCGAGCGCGCTTTTTCGGCTTCCAAAACGTATTATCTTTTTATCCATCTTTTTTCTCCTCCAGAGCGGCGCGCTCCTCTTTCACCCATTCGTCCCAGACGGAACGGAGCCTATCCGCGAGCCTGTGCGTCAGCGCCGGTGAGAGCGCCCCCGCGGAGACGGAGGCCGAGACCTCGCCGCTCGTGACCAGCGAGGGGAAGAAGAAGCTGCACTCCGCCGCGTTGTCCGCGACGCTCACCGGTATGCCGCGCTCTTTCGCCGCCGCGCCGAGGGCGGCGTTGACCTTTTCGTCGTCGGTCGCCGCCACCGCGAGCGCCGCGCCTTCAAGGTCGTCAGGCTCCCAGCTCTTTCTCACGAGACGGCATTTCATCTCTTTGAACTCCGGGCAGAACTCGGGGCTGACGACGGTGACCGCCGCGCCGCACTTTATCAGCGTCGCCGCGCGCCGCGCCGCGATCCGGCCGCCGCCGGCGATCACCGCGGAGCGTCCCTCCATGTCCGTCAGCATCGGAAAGAGCGGCGGTCGGGAGAGCCCCAGTATCCGCCGCACCCAGAGCAGCGCCTCTGTGCAGCTGTGTCCGCCCTCTTCATGAGGGCGTTCTATCATGATAAGACGCGCCTTGCAGCTGCGCGCCGCCTCTATCTTTTCTTCGATGCCGCCCGCCGCGCCGCCGTCCTTCGTGACGAGCCAGCGCGCGCCGGTGAGACGGATCATCTCTTCGTTCATGAGCAGGCTGAAGGGGCCCTGCATCGCGATGATGTGGCCGCTGTCAAAGCCGCACTCGGCACATTTTTTTATCACTTCCGGGTCCGGCAGCACCCGCGCGAAGAGGCGCGAGCGCTCGCTCACGCAGGCGAAGGCCTCCAGCTCCTTGCTGCCGGTCGTCAGCAGCACGTTGCCCGTGGTTCCCTCGAGGAAGCGGGCCGCCTCCTCCGCGCTCTTCACGCGGACGACGTCTCCGTCGGTGACGGCCTCACGCCGCTGTACGCGCATGAGCGGCGTATTCGTGGCGGCGCAGGCGGCGCGGATATTTTCACGCGCCTCGCGCGCGTAGGGGTGCGTCGCGTCGATGACGCAGGCGATGTCGGAGTCCCTGATAAATTTTTCCATCTCCGCCGCGTCCATGCGGCCGACGGTCACCTCGGTATTTTCCGCTCCGCGCACCAGCTCAGCGCCGTAGGCGGTGGCGACGGCATAAACGAGCGGCAAACGGAAGCGCGTCAGTTCGCGCCCCTCGGTGGTGCCGCCGAAGAGCAGTATGCGCCGTCCCATCTCAGTTTTCGCCATCGGCGGGATGCCTGTAGCCTCGCGGCGTGATGAGGCGTCCGTTTATCACGCGGGTGACGGAGTTCCCGATTATCACGGTGCAGAACATGTCTATAGGCGCCTCCTTGAGGCCGTCGAGCGTCGTCAGGCCGAAGCTCTCTTCGTCGCGGCCCGCGTTGCGCACCCAGCCGGCGGCGCGGCCGCCGGGGAGCGTCTCCATGAGGATCGCCGCCGCGCGCGCAAGGTGGTCGGGACGTCCGTGGCTTGCAGGGTTGTAGATACAGATGACGAAATTGGCCTCCGCGGCGGCGCGCAGCCGCCTCTCTATCAGCTCCCAGGGCGTAAGCAGGTCGCTGAGGCTGATAACGGCGAAGTCGTGCATCAGCGGCGCGCCGAGTATCGAGGCCGAGCTTGCGGCGGCGGTGATGCCTGGGATTATTTCGACCTCAGTTTTGTCCCGCGCCACCTCAAGCATTATCCCCGCCATGCCGTATATTCCCGGGTCGCCGCTGGAAATGAGCCCGACGGTGCGGCCCGAGAGCAAAAGTTTAAGCGCCTCTTCGCAGCGGTCGCGCTCCCTCTTCATCGGCGAGGCGACGAGCTCTTTGCGTCCCTCGAAGATCGGGCGCACCAGCTCGATGTAGGCCTTGTAGCCGACGATCAGATCGCATTTTTCCAGCGCCGAAAGCGCCCGCGGCGTTATCTGTTCCGGCCCTCCGGGGCCGAGGCCGACGACGTATATCATCTCTGCGCCGCCTTTGCCAGTGCGCAGTAACATTCTTTTGCCATATCTATATCAACCCTTTCTTTTAATGAGAAGAGAAGTTTATTCATCATACTGCGGGAGGCGGCCCTTACGCGGGAGAATTCCTCGGCGTCGGCGCAGCCGAGCTCGTTTGCCAGTTCGCGCTCCGCGAAGGCGCAGACGTCCTCTATGTAGGGCATGCACTCATGTATCTGCCGCCATTCGTGGAAGCGCGCGGTGTGCGCCGCGACGCTCTTTTTTATCTCCCGCAGGAAGCCCTCCGCCAGCGCGCTGCGTCCCAGCCCGTCCATGTCCACCAGCGTCACCGAGGGACGTCTCATGAAGGCCGGTTCGATATCGCGCGGGACGGCGAGGTCTATCATCATCCGCCGGACGCCGTCGTCGCCGAACTCTTTTGTCGTGAGGACGAAGTGGGGGCTTGCCGTCGCGCAGATGACGAGGGCACACTCGCGCATCGCCTCGTATCTTGTATCGTAGGGGATCAGGGTAACGCCGGAGGGCGGCTGCGCGCCGTCTTTGCGGCAGCGGCGCTGCGTCATGCGCACCGAAGCGCCGCGGTAGCGCAGCAGCTGCGCCGCGAGCATTCCCATTTCGCCGCTGCCCACGACGAGCGCGGAGACTCCGCGCAGGGGAGCGGCGGGGGATCCGTCCGTTGATCCGGCGATGTCTTTCGCGGCGGGAGCCTGTGAGAAAAATTCCGCCGCCGCCGTGCAGGCCGCCGCCGCCGCGGAGCATTCATGCGGCAGGGCCTTATATTTTGTGCGTACCTCTTTGCCGGCTGTGATCGCGCGCTGGAAGAGCTGCCCGAGCAGCGGCCCGCAGGCTTTTTCCTCGCGCGAAGCGGCGAGCGCCTCTTTCATCTGTCCCAGTATCTGATCTTCAAGGGGTATCTGTGAATGGAGTCCCGCGGCGATCTCAAAGATGCGTGCCACGGCGGCCTCTCCGCGCAGCGAGAAGAAGCTGCCGCAGCCGCAGGCGCGGTGCAGCAGCTCCGAGGGCTCCTCTTCGGAGACGACGGCCAGCTCCGTCCGGTTGCAGGTCGAGATGAGGACCGCCTCCTGGACGTATGGCGCGATCTCGCGCAGCAGCTCCCGCCGCTCGCTCTCCGTAAAGGTGAATTTTTCCCGAACGTCGACGGAGGCCGACCTGTAATCCAATCCGGCGATCTTTATTTCCATAGTCATATGTCACAGACTCCTTTTTCTTGCCAGCGCGAAGGTGATGCCGGGGTATTTTGTTTTGAGGCGTACCATGTAGCCGCCGCGCGAGGCGGCGAGCGCCGCGCGTTCACAGACGTTGTCGGTCCCGACCACCGCGAGCGCCGCGGGCGAGGGGGTAAATTCCCCCGGCAGCGCCATCAGCGTCTCCGCGGAGAAGGTCTCGAAGGGTATTTCATAAAATTCCGCGAGTCCAGCGACCGCCGCCTCGTCTTTTTTTTGTTCGACGGAGGCGACGGAGGCGACGGAGAGCGGCGAATAACCGCTCTGTTTCATAAAGTCCAAAAAGCATCCGCGCAGCAGCTCCGGCTCCGTGCCGCGCTTGCAGCCGACGCCGACGATCAGGTTTTTGGGCCGCAGCCACAGCGTTACCGGATAGGGGGCTGGCTGCAGTTCGTCGGTGACGGCGACGCCGACGGCGTGCCCAGAGAGCAGCTCGGCGGCGACGCGCTTCGCGGCGGGAAGGTTCTCAATGGCGCAGTTGTTCTTCACCGCCCATGAGTCCGGCGGCGTGATGCCGTTCACGTCGGTGGCGGTGGTGATCACTGGTCGGGCTCCGATAGTTTCGGCGATGCGCAGCGCGAGTTCGTTCGCGCCGCCGATGTGGCCCGAGAGCAACGATATCACGCTGAGGCCCCGTTCGTCGGCGACGATTACCGCGGGATCTTTATCTTTGCCTTCAAGGTACGGCGCGACGGCGCGTACCGCGATCCCGCAGGAGGAGACGAATACCAGCGCCTCCGCCTCCGTGAAGCGCTCTTTCGTCCATTCGCCGAGAGATGCGCCGAAGGGCAGCACGCCGCCGCCCGCGTAATTTTCCGGGGCCCAGGCGCTGCCGCCGAAGGCCAGCGCGATCCGCCTCGCCAGCTTTGCCCCCCTCTCCGAGAATGCCGCCGCGCAGAGCTTCATCTTTTATTCGGCGGCCTTTCGGAAGCCGTGGGAGAAGTGTTTGTCGTAGAGCTTCGAAAGCTCGTACTCGTCGCCGAGGAAGTCCCCGACGAGTATCAGGGCCGTATTTTTTATTCCCGCCTCCGAGGCGAGCAGCGGCAGGGTGGCAAGCGTGGCGCGTATCACCCTCTGCTCGGGCCAGGAGGCCTTGTAGACCATGACCGCTTTGGTTTCGGGAGCGTAGCCGCCCATGATCAGTTCTGCGCAGAGGCCGTCAAGCAGCCCCGTCGAGAGAAAGAGCACCATCGAGGCCTGGTGCGAGGCGAGCAGCCGTATCTTTTCCTTGTCGGGAACCGGCGTGCGTCCCTCCATGCGCGTGATTATCACCGTCTGGCTCACCGCCGGCAGGGTGTATTCCACCGCCGCCGCCGCGGCCGCGGTGCAGAAGGAGCTGACGCCGGGGGTGATGTCATAGGGGATGCCGAGCGCTTTGAGCCTGTCCATCTGCTCGCGTATCGCGCCGTAGATCGAGGGGTCGCCGGTGTGGAGGCGCACCGCGTCGACTCCGGCCTCGTGCGCTTCGCGCAGCTTCTCTATAACCTCGTCGAGCGTCATGGAGGCGCTGTCGTGTATCTCGCAGCCCTCTTTCGCGCGTTTTAATAGTTCCGGGTTCACGAGGGAACCGGCGTAGATTATCATCCCGGCCTCCTCAAGGAGCCGCGCTCCGCGCAGCGTGATCAAATCCGGGGCTCCCGGCCCCGCTCCGACAAAATGTATCATTGATCTATTCTCCCTTCGCGGCGCCGGTCACCGCCGAAAAAATCACAACGGGGTTCTGCGCCTGCCATATCTGTGTCTTGCCGACGGTCTTTATTCTGCTCACGGCGACCTGCGCCGCGTCAAATCCGGTAAATTTTTCTCCCGCGAGCTCCTGCGTGCAGAGCACGATCGTCTTAAGTGAGACGGCGGAGACGACGAGACGTATTCCCGCGCCGCGCGCCGCGATCCGCTCGAATATCATGGGAAGCTCGGGGCCGCTGCCGCCGACAAAGACGGCGTCAGGGTCAGGCAGGGCGTCTATTACCGAAAGCGCCGAGCCCTCGTATACCTTTATATTGTGGAGGCGGAACTTTTCCGCGTTCGCGCGTATCAGCGCCGCCGCCTCGCCGTTTATCTCCACCGCGTGGAGCTCGCGGCATAACTGGGCCGCCGCCACGGATACCGAACCGGTGCCGACGCCGAGGTCCCAGACTACGGATTCCGGCGTCAGGCGCAGCTTCGCCGTTATCACGGCGCGTACCTCCTCGTGCGTCATCGGCACGCCGGCGGCGCGGATAAAATCGGCGTCTTCCGGCAGCAGAGGCGGGCGCTCGGTGAAGTCTTTGTTTATCAGCAGCACGATTGAAAGCGCGTCGAAGCTCTCCTTCGCGAGCGCGCGCGTCTCGCCGCGGCTGACGCGTTCGTCCTTCGCGCCGAGCCTTTCGCCGACCACCGCCTCCACCGCGCCGAGCCCCGCCTCCGCGAGCAGCGCGCATAGCCAGGCGGGGTTCTTCTGCGCGTCGCAGAAGAAGATCGCCGCGCGGTTATGCTCCACGGCGTCGAGAATCTTCGCGCCGCCGATCTCGCGCCCGTGCCCCGAGAGGATCACGGCCTCCTGCCACGTCTCGGCCGCCTTGGCGCAGAGGCTTTGGAGCGAGCTGATGCCGGGGAGGACGGTGATCTCGTCGTGGGGGAAATTTTTCTTTATCAGCGGCAGCAGGCTGAATATCCCCGTGTCGCCGGAGACGACGACCGCCGCGTCGCCGAGCTTAAGCTCCTCGCGAAGGCGGTCGAAGGTCTCTTTGAAGCTCTTCATTTCAATGACGTTCGGATGCCCCGCGGCGATGTGCAGATGGCGCGGGGCGCAGGCGACCGCGCGCGAGGAGGCGATCGCGGCGCTCACCGCCGGCGTCACCTCTTCTATATCGCCCGGTCCGGCTCCCAGAACATAAAGCCTATTTCCCATCTCTTATCTCCTCCGCAAAGGACGGCGCGTCATCAGTCGCGCCGAGAATTATTCCGCCGTTGTCGATAAAGGCGACGGCTGTCTTTATATCTTCAAAGGCGCGTTCTTCGCAGCGTTTCGCGGCGATACGCGCCAGTATCGTCCATAAAAAATCCAAGCCCTCTTTGCGCACGAGGCGCATCGCCTCTTCGGTGGTGGGACACTCGTAGAGGGCCTTCACCGTGGCGGCGGGAGCTCCCGCGATCGCCGCCTGCGCGCAGAGCGCCTCTTTCGCGCCGCCGCCGGTGCGGTTGTGGGTGTTGAAGCTGCCCGCCGCGACCTTGAGCAGCTTTCCCGGGTGTCCGCCGATCAGCAGCCGTTTCAGTCCGAGGCGGGCCGATTCGTCGAGCAGATGGCCGATATAGTTTCCGCACTGCACGACGGCGCGGTTATTTATCCCGTAGGCCCTGCGCAGCGCGTTCTCGCCAGTCCCCGCGAAGGCGACCGCCACCGCTTCGCGTCCCTCCGCCGTGTGGGTGTTGAGCTCCAGCGTCAGCGATTCAAGCAGCGAAGCCTCGTTCATCGGCTTTACGCGTCCCGAGGTGCCGAGGATTGAGATGCCGCCGGCGATCCCCAGCCGCGGGTTGAAGGTTCGTTTCGCGACCTCGGCGCCCTGTGGCGCCGAGATGGTGACTTCCGCGCCGCGCGCGCCGATCACCTCGCGCAGCGCGCGTTCGATCATCGCGCGCGGCACGGGATTGATCGCCGGTTCGCCGACGGGGACCTTGAGCCCCGGCAGGGTCACCGTCCCCACCCCCTCGCCGGCGAGGAAGCTCACCGCTCCCGGCGCGGGAGAGAGTTTCACGGCGGTCTTTATCATGATGCCGTCCGTCGAGTCAGGGTCGTCTCCCGCGTCCTTTATCACGCCGCAGCTGCCGTCCTCATATCCGACGACCGGCAGCGTGAAGATCCTCTCCTCCGGCGTCGTTATCTCTACGCTCGTGGGGCAGGGCGACCCCAGCGCGCAAAGCGCCGCGGCCTTCGCCGCCGCCGCTGCGCAGCTTCCCGTCGAATATCCCTCGCGGAGCTCCCTATTCGATGCCATAGAGCAGCGCGTTCACGATCGTGGAGGCGACCGGCGATCCGCCCTTGCGCCCCACGGCGGTTATATAGGGCACCTTCGTTGCGAGAAGGCGATCCTTTGATTCGACGACGTTGACGAATCCCACCGGCACGCCGATGACCAGCGCGGGGGCGCATTTGCCCTCTTCGATCAGCTCGCAGAGGCGTATCAGCGCGGTGGGGGCGTTCCCGATCGCGAAGATGGCGTTGGGGGTGGCCTTCGCCGCCTCCTCCATGCTCACGACGGCGCGCGTCGTGCCGCGCGACTCCGCCGCCTCGCGCACCGCGGGATCGGCCATACGGCAGACGACCTCGACGCCGAAACGCGCGCAGGCCGCCTTGTTGATGCCCGACGCCGCCATATTGGTGTCGGTGACGACGGAAGCGCCGCTTTTCAGCGCCTCGCGCGCGAGCTTCACGGCCTCTTTGGAGAAACGCATATTCTCCGCGAAGTCGAAGTCCGCCGTCGTGTGTATCACGCGCTTTACCACCGGCAGCTCCTCGGGAGCGCCGAGCCAGGGCCCCATCTCGGAGGCGATGATCTGCATGCTTGCCTGTTCTATTTCGTTTGGTCTCATAGCGGTTACCTCATCTTTAAAATTTTCTGTAAAGAAAGACTGATCTATTAAATACCCGGTCTCCGGCGGTTTGTTACGTATATTTTGCCTGTCGTGAGACCGATGTCTGCCGGCCAATGTCCGCTCCCGGCGAGCGGCTTCAAAACAACAGCGGCAAAGCCGCCAGCGCTATCGACAGCACCGCGAATCCCGCGGTCGTCGTAAAGTTCCAGAATAAAAGCTGCTTGGCCATTTCCCTGCTGAAGAGGCCGAAATAATAACCGGCGTTCGCGCGGAAGAGCCGTGTGACGATGCCGAAGCTGTTGCCGAGCAGCAGCGCGAAGACCGCCTGCGCTATCGTCAGCTCGCCCGCCGCGAGACTGCCGCCCGCGAGCGCGAGCGCCGCCGAGACGTGCGCGATGGAGGCGGCGGCCACCGTGAGCGCCGCGAGCGGCAGTATCGTCCCCGCCAGCAGCCACTCCTTTATCGTGCTCTCGGCCCACGGCACTAGCATATAGGCGACCGCGAAGAAGAACCAGGCGATAGGCAGAGTCTTGAGCAGCCGCTTGTTGAAGCGGATATCTTTTGCCGAGCCGCCGGAGGCCGTATCCGCCGTCGCCTCTTCCGCCGCGCCGCCGCGCTTGAGGATGAAGAGTATCAGCACGAAGCGCGCCGCGCTGCGCAGCAGCAGGATCGAGCCGAAGATCGCTCCCGATACCCCCGCCATCGAAGTGGCCATCACCATCGTCGAGGGCCAGCGGTGCAGATAGGCGGGGAAGGAGAGCAGCAGCGTCCCCCATTTTGCCGAGCGTTCCGACAGCTTGCCGCTGTCGAGCGCCGAGGCGACGAAGGCCGCCCCCGCCTTCGCGGAGCCGAGGCTCAGCGTCAGCGCCATGCCGAGCTCGGAGCCGATTCCCGCCTTTCGCAGATGCGGCACGAGCCGCCGCATAAGCCTGTCGGCGAGGCCGCTTCTCAGGACCGCGAAGCCGATAAGAAGTCCGAAGAGGATGTCGAAGGTGAGCCGCAGCTCGCCCGCGACCAGGCCGCGCCAGTCCATTTAGCTCCGCCAGAGCAGGAGTATTGAGAGGTATTCCTCGGCGGGCTCCAGCGCCGCCGCGCCCTCGTAAATCTTTTCGTCGGCGAGTCCCGCGCGGTCGATGCGCGCCATACGCCGCCAGGGTCCCGTCTCCGCGACGACCTCCGCGAGTCTCTCCTTTAGTATGCAGGGCTTATAGAGCGCCGCGGAATCGGCGCGGCGCAGCGCCGCCACGATTCCCTCCCGGTCGTCGATACAGGGAATAACGGAGAAAACGTCTTCTCCCATTGCGAGAAATGAGCCGATGCGCGAGGCCGCGAGCTGATGCGCGGAGATGCCGGGCACCAGCGAGAGCTCAAGCTCCGGTACGAGATTCTTCCAGGCGTCGAAGAGATAGGAGCCCGTCGCGTAGAGCGCCGAGTCGCCGATCACCGGCAGCACCACGCTCTTTGCACCGCGCCATGAGCCGCCGATTCGTTCCAGTTCGCCAAGGAGGAACTTCTCGCGCTCCTCCGCGTCGGTGAGCATCGGGAAGGTGACGGGGGTTGTCTCGACCTCCGGAAGGTTCGCGCGCACTATCTGCTCGGCGACGGAGAACTTTCCGCGCGGCGAATAAGGCGTCAGCACCACATCCGCCTCTTTTATGATTCTTAGCGCTTTGAGCGTAACCAGCTCGGGATCTCCGGGCCCTACGCCGACAACTGTAAATTTCAAAATCTTCACTCTCCGTAGAATATTTTTATCAGCCTTCGCCCTCCGGCCTCAAGTCCAAGCAGCGACGGGCGGCTCAGCTCTCCCTCCGGGACGACGGCTGTCTTTATCTTTTTTATCGCCGGATACCAGGGGCGCGATGCGAGCGACTTCATGTCGGTAGCGTTCATCGTGCCTCGCTGTATAAGATAAACATCTATATCGCCCGCGGCGGCGGCCTTGAGTATCCGTTCAAGGCCGTAGGGCGCTATCGCGCTGCCTTTACGGATCGCCTGCGCGTCGGGGGCGGCGTTTCTGCCTCCCGCGAGCTCGACGAGCTTTGCAGCCCACGAATCGGGCGAGCAGGTGTGCAGCTCCTTCGCCGTCGCCTCCACGAAGACGGCGGGGCCTTTGCCGCCTGATTTCTTTGCCGCACCGGCGGCGATCACGCCGCGGATATTTTTCAGCTTCGCCTCGGCGGCTGCCGGATCGCTTCCGATGAGCGCGGCTAGCCCGCGCAGATAAGAGGCGAATTTATCCCATCTTGGCGGCTCTATCGAAACTACCCGCACGCCGGCGCGCTCCAGCACGCTGCGAAGCTGCGGGTTCTGCCGTTCCGCGAGGCCGCGCGTCAGGACGAGGTTGGGCTTCAGCGCCAATATCTCCTCCGCGCCGCTTTTCGCCGAAAAACGCGGCAATTGCGGCAGCATGTCGTCATCGTCGTTTTTGGAGACGGCGACGAGCTGTCTTTCGCCGCCAAGCGCGACGATGTTGTCGGTGTGCCCCGGATAAAGGGAGACGATGCGTTTTGCCGCCGCCTCCGCGCGGAGCGGTGAGAGTAAAAATATGATAAGGACATATATAACTATTCTGGGTGCCATGCCGTATCGCCCTCCTCCGATCTGTAACGGCGGAACCTTATGCCGTACAGTTCATGTAATATTTTTTCGTCCAGCAGCCCGACCGGGCCGCGGGCGATGATCTTTCCCTCTTTGAGCGCGATAAAGTCGTCGCAGCAGGAGATCGCGCTGTTCAGGTCGTGCGCCGCCGCGACGACGCTCCTGCCCTCCGAGGCGAGCCGCCGCAGCAGCGAGAATATACGCCGCGAATGGCTCGGGTCGAGCGCTGAGGTCGGTTCGTCAAGCAAAAAGAGCTCCGGCTGCTGGGCGAGGATCATCGCGAGCAGCACGCGCTGCCGTTCTCCCCCGGAGAGCTCCGTTGCGGTGCGAAAGAGCAGATGGTCCACCTCCGCGAGCTTCGCGCTCTCAAGGATTATCCTGTCATCCTCAGGCTTCATCGGTTCAAGCGCCCCATGAAAGGGCAGACGTCCGAGCGAGATTATCTCGTAGACGGAGAAGGCGGCCTTCACGCCGATGCTCTGCGGCAGAAAGCCCACCAATCGCCCGAAGTCGCGGCGCGGGATATTTCTCACCTCGCGTTCGCCGAGCGCGAGCTTGCCACTGTAGCTTCCGAGGCCGCCGAGCGTACGCAGCAACATACTCTTGCCGCCGCCGTTCGGGCCGATGAGCGCCGTTATCCTGCCGTTTTCTATCTCGCCGCTGATGCCGTCGATTATCTTTTTCGCGCCGTAACCGGCGCAGAGTCCGCTGAAGGTATAGACGCTCATGTGCCGCGCCTCCTGCCCATCAATATCCAGCAGAAGAAGGGGCCGCCGATGAGCGCCGTAATGACGCCCACGGGGAGTTCGCCGAGGTTCTGCGCCGCTCCGTCCGCGAGCGCGAGCAGCAGCCCGCCGCCGAGGAAGCTGAATATGAGCAGCGGCCTTGTCGCGGGCCCCGTAAAGGTGCGCATGAGGTGCGGGACCACGAGGCCGACGAAGCCGATGATCCCGAAGAAGCTGACCGCGGCGGCGGTGGCGAGCGACGAAAGCGCGAGCAGCAGTCCGCGCAGCTTTTTCTCGTCAATGCCGAGCATCGCTCCCTGTCCCTCTGAGAGGGAGACGGCGTCTATCTGGCACGCATAGATAAAGGCAGGGATGAATAATATGAGGGCCGCGCCCTAGACCGAGAGGGCGGAAAGCGGCGAGGCTCCCGAAAGGCTGCCCATGAGCCAGAGGACGATGGCGCTGAGGCGGTCGTCCGCGATCGCCTTAAGAAAAGTAACGCCCGCGGAGAGTATCGCGTTGGTTATGATGCCTGCGAGGACTATATAGGCCGCGCCGCCGCCGCTGCGCGCGGCGATGAGGCTGACGAGCCAGAGAGCGGCCATCGCGCCGGCAAAGGCCATCGGGGTCACTGCGAACGAGCCGAAGAAAAAGCCGAGAGCGCCGCCAAAGGCCGCGCCAGCCGCTATCCCCAGCGTATAAGGCTCGGCGAGCGGGTTTGTGAGCAGTCCCTGCAGCACCGCGCCTGCGACGGCGAGCAGCCCTCCCGTTCCTACGGCGGCGAGAAAGCGCGGCAGCCTGACGCTGCGGATAACGAGAGCCTCGGGAGTGGCGCGCGAGGCTTCGTCTAAAAACGGATTCAAAAGCGCCGCGACGCGGGCGGCGGGAATATCCCACTCGCCAGCGCCGAGCCGCCAGAGCGCGGCGATGAGCAAAAGCAGACAGAGCAGCGCCGCGAGACGCAGACGCTTTATGTACAGCCGCCGTCTATGCTCAGAGAGCTCCGCCACGCCGGTCATCGTTTATTTCATCATATCCTTGATCTTGGAGACGTAGACGCGGGCCATGTCCGCATCTTCGCCAAGGCCGACGAGGAAGGTCTTAATATCCTTGTAGCCTGCCACTTTCAGCTGGCTGTACCATGATTCGGGATCGTCCTTATCGGCGAGGTCGTTGTTCGCGTGGTCGCCCGCGACGATCATCAGCGGGGAGATGACGAGCGTCTTCACGCCCTTGTCACGCTTGAGGCGCGCGATCACATCTTCGATCATCGGCGCCGCTTCGACAGTGCCAAGGGCAAAGCGGCCGGGGGCCTTCTTGTCGAGCGAAAGCTGGAGCTGGCTGTACATCGCGTTCGCGGCGTGGTGCGGCGTGCCGTGTCCCATGAGGACGATCACGGTGCCCTTCTTCGCGAGATCCTTCGCGAAGCGCTTCATGAGAATGTCGGCCATCAGATCGCAGTCGGCGGCCGATGAAAGATAGGGGCGGCCGAGTTTCAGTTCTTTGAATTCATACTTCCCCTTCACCGCGGCGACGCCGTTCACGAGTCCCGCGATGTCGTCATACTCTTCTCCGGGGATGATGTGCATCGGCATCACATAGACGTGGGTGAAGCCTTCGTCGTTCATCTGCGCGAGCGCCGATGTCGGCGTGGGAATATTGACGTTCTGCTCCTTCGCTATCTTCCTGCGGATGATGTTTGACGTGTAGGCGAGTCGGACTTCGGTGTCGGGGAAGGCCTTCTTTGCCGAGTCGACGAGATTGTCGATCGCCTTTTTCGCGTCCGGCATCGAGGTGCCGAAGGCGACTACGAGGATACCCTTCTTGTCGGGTTTATCCTTGGGAGCGGCGGCGAAGGCCGTGCCTGACATCACCAGTGTGAGCATTACGAGAGCTATTACAAACGATTTCATGAGAAATATTTCCATCCTTTCGATCATCGCCAATCCAGAATAAAATCTGGGTCCAATAAAAAAAGACCCGAAAGTGATTCTCCGAGTCTTTGTCCTGTCAGCCGATAACAAGCTGCAACAAACTATCGCGAAGATGTTTGCCCGCGCAAACAGATCCCTCCCTTTACCTTTCTCCAGCAGGTTTCCTGACTTATCTTCATCCTAACAGCGCGCCTTCCCGGAATAAATTCCAGTGACATCCTTGCGCTTTCGTCTGAACCACAGTGGCGGGGCCGCACCGGCATAGGAAAAAATCCGCACCGGTTTCCCTTACTGAGAAAGACAATATTCAATTTTGTGGTAATTATAACAGATGGCGCCCGGGTGTACAGGTGATTTTTAGCGGCGCTCCGGATAATTTTGTCACATCAGACAAAGAGAAAGCCGGGCGCGGCACTCCATGATACCAGTTCGCCATCCGCGTCAAATTCGAGAATATACATGCCTCCGTTCGGTATCCGCCACTCTCCGTGGGGAATATCTTTATCGGCGAAGCGGTGCAACACCGCGCGCATCACATTGCCGTGCATCGTGCCGGCGGCCGTTGATACTCCCGCCGCGCGGCATCGCGAAAGCAGCGCCGCAAAACCGGCGCAGACGCGCTCCGTAAAACCGTTGAAACTCTCGCCCCGCTCTATCGGACGGTCGGGGGCCGCGAGCCAGGCGGTATAGTTGGGGTCATCGTCAAGATTTGTATAGGGACGCCCCTCAAGGATGCCCAGCGAGCATTCGGATAACGCCGCGGAAAGATAATCGGCGGCGCGCCCGTATATCAGCTCGAGCGACTGCGTGCAGCGTTTCAGCGGCGATGAAAAATAGAACTCGGCGCGCGGATAGGAAAAACGCGCGCATATCTCCCGCTGTTCCGCCGCGCCCTGCGGCGAAAGCGGGATGTCGCGCTGGCCGGTCCAGACATTCTCCGCGTTCGCGAGCGACTGCGCGTGGCGGATGAGATAAATCCTCAACGGTAATCCTCCATCGCGGCGAGCAGGATGTCGTTCTCCGGTCTCGTCCGCGCCGCGATGCGCACATATCTTCCGTCGAGCCCGGGAAAATTTCTCGTGTGGCGCACGACGATGCCCCGTTCCAGCATAAAACGGATGAACCTTTCGTCGTCGTCGACCGCGGCCAGGAAATAGTTCACACAGCTGGGCAGCGTCGGAAAACCCGCCCTGTTCACCGCGGAGATGAGCCGCGGCATCTCCGCGGCGTAATAATCTTTCGTGCGGCGCAGCAGCGTGGCGTCCGCGAGGAAGAAGAGCGCCGCCTGCTGCGCGAGGCCGCTGACGCTCCAGCTCGGTTGCCGTCTCTTCAGCCTCTCCGTCATCTCGGCGCCGGCGAGGATATAACCGATACGCGCCCCGCAGAGGTTGTACGTTTTTGTCAGCGAACGCAGCCTGACGACGTTAGGCCGCGGCCGGTATGGGGCCAGTGCCTCGTCGGTCCAGATAAAATCACGATAGGCCTCGTCGACGATAAAAAGCGTCCGTGGGTGCCGCTCCGCGATCTCGTCGAGCTCTCCATCGGGGATGAAGCCCCCCGTCGGGTTGCAGGGATTACAGAGCCAGACGGCTCCCTCTGCGGGAAGCTTCGCCGCGCGAAGGTCGAAGATGTTGAGCGGAGCCGCGCCGAAATTCTTCAGCGCGCGCAGATACTCGCCGTAGACCGGCTGAAGTATGCGGTTTTCCCGCGCCGCCTCATAGGAGGCGATGAGATATATCGACTCGTTGGAGCCGCTGGTCACCAGGATATTTTCCGGCGCGGCTCCCGTCGCCTCCGCGAGAAGCGCGCGCAGCGCAAGACATTCGTCGTCGGGGTAATCCTCCAGCGCCGCGCGCAGGTCAGGGACGAAGCCCCCGCGCTGCGCCACGGCGTTGGTATTGGTGCTGAAATCGTAGACGCGCTCCGGCATCGGGAGGCCGAAAAGTTCATATAACTTTTCGGGGTTTGCGCCGTGAAGCTGAAATTCCATCAGTAAAGCCGCCTCTCGACCGCAAATATCAGCACCGCGCAGAGCGCTACGGAAATGTTCATTATATAGTGGGCGTGCAGGATGTCGTTGGGCTCCGGTTCACGCAGATCGTCGCCGAGCGTCGGACGGGCCTCCCACTCGCCGCCGTAAAAGGCGCCGCCGCCCAGGCGGATGCCGAGCAGCCCCGCGAAGACGCTCTCGCCGTGGGCGCTGTTCGGACTCTTGTGATTCAGACGGTCACGCCGGAATATTCTCCACGCGCGGCGGTAATCCATGTTGGCGAGCGCGCCCGCGCCGATGGCGATGACTGCGCCGAGGCGCGCGGGGATAAAATTCAGAATATCGTCGAGCTTTGCCGCCGCCCAGCCAAAATCGCGGTAACGCTCGTCGTCATAGCCGACCATAGAATCCATCGTGCTCGCCGCCTTGAAGAGCCAGGCGAATACCGCGGCAAGCCCAAACAGCGAGCCGGCCGTCATCCAGAAGAGCACGGAGACTACGCCGTCGATATAACTCTCCGCGATGGTCTCGACCGCCGCGCGAGTAACGCCGCCAGCGTCAAGCCGGTCGGTGTCGCGGCCTACTATGCGCCCCACCTGTTTGCGCGCGCGCTCCAGATCCCCGCTTGCGAGGGCGCGGGCCACGGGCAGCGATTCATCTTTGAGGGACTTGAAGGCGATCGCCGCATAGAGCAGATATATATTGAGGGCCGTCTGCGCCCATCTGCCGATGAATCCGGCGGCGGTCATGGCCACGGCAACGACCGCCGCGACGGTGGCGAGCACCGCGGCGCAGAACAGCAGGCCGCGCCTTCTGCCATCCTCGCGGGCGTAAAAGATTTTCTCATAAAAGGTAACCAGCCGTCCCACCAGTACCACGGGGTGCGTCGGCCATTTAGGATCTCCAAAAAGGGCGTCAAGCAAAAGCGCCGCTAAAATCTGCAAAACCATTCCCCCTTGCTTATTTTGCCTTAAGCAAGATACATTCTACCCTCAATATTACAACCACGCGATAAAATTTTTGCAAAAAAACTTTGGCAGAAAACCGCCAAGCCGATTTTACCTATGCCGAAAGTAAAAAATAGTGATATAGTTTCCATCATGATTATAGACTTTCATACACACGTTTTTCCCTATAAGATGGCCGACGCGGCGATGACGAAGCTTCAGCAGCAGTGCGAGGTTCCCTATTACGCTCCGGCTACCGTGGGATCGCTTATCAGGACAATGGACGAGTGCGGCGTTGACAAAAGCGTCGTACTCAATATTGTGACGAAGGAGACGCAACATGAACACGTCCTCTCTTTTGCAAAGGAGATAGATTCGGAGAGGCTGATATCCTTCGGCTCAGTAATGCCCGGCTCGGAATACGCCCTTGAATACGTCTGGAAGATATCGGACGAGGGGCTCAAAGGCATAAAGCTGCATCCTCCGTTACAGCGCGCCGATGTGGACGATAAAAGGCTTTTCCCCGTTTACGATCTGGCGCGGGCGCTCAACCTCGTAGTTGTCTTTCACGCGGGCTGGGACGCGACATACAGGGATGAGATGCGCGCCTCGGTCGAAATGACAATCAATGTCGTAAAAAATTTCCCCGGCCTGAAACTCGTAGCCGCGCACATGGGCGGACTGCGCCTCGCGCGCGACGTTTTAGACCATTTGGCGGGAAAATATGACCTCTACTTCGACACCGCCTACGCGGCCGACCCCTGGCTCGACAAAGAGATGTTCCGCGACATCATCCGCCGCCACGGCGCGGAGCGCATCCTCTTTGGCAGCGACTACCCCTGGCACCTGCCATCAATGGAGATCAGGCTAATAAACAGCCTCGACATCGGCGAAGAGGAAAAAAAGATGATCCTCGGAGAAAACGCCGCAAAGCTGCTGGGGCTGTAATTCTAGGAAAATAGAGAAGCGAGAGAAAACTCCTCGCTTCTCTTATACATCTTATTTTTCCCATGCTTTGCGAGCATTAGAAGTTTACGTCAGTACGGAAGCGTACTACTGACTCTTTTCCCCATGCGGCACTGCCGGTGTTGTCGCCATGATCGATGTTGTCATAGACAAGTTCGAAGCGGATTGCTGGTGTATATTGATAGGCAACACCAACTCCCCATTCTGTCGCGTTATCTAGCCAGTTTGTATTAAAATCAACATTTGTAAAGTGAATGAAGCTGCTCCATTTTTTATCCCAATTTTGGTAGGCTTTTACGAACCACCATTTTGAAGTTCCGTATGGATCTGCGTACTCCATATTGCGTCCCACAAAGTCGTAATTCCCCGCACCCCCGCCTATAGAGTAGCGGTTATTGAGTCCCAAGAAAGTATTATCCTGTTGTGCGTGTTCAATCCAGAAGCCTGTGAACCCAAGTAAATCCTGTTTTATATCAAGCATGGCTTTCCATGCTTTTGGACTATCCTGAGTTTCTCCGGCCAGAGCGCCTGTGAATGCTAACGATGGTGTGGGAACATCGCGTCCTAGGTCCTGGAAATAATAAATTCCCTTGAGCTCAACGGAGGGAGTGAATTTGTATTGAGCGTAGACACCATACACATTTACGTTGTAATCTCCGTCTAGCAGGGTTCCTTCTTTCGACGGACTGTCAGTGTCGAACCAGTAGCCAGTTGCGCCCAACATGAACTTTTCGTTAGGCCTCCAGTTGATGTCAAGCACATAATTCATCAGGGAACCGGTGTCGAGAGCTCCAAGGAGGTATTCCATGAAATAGCCGTCGTTGCGTCCTATGATGGCGGTGACGCTAAGGTCTCCCCAGCTTTTTGTAAATCGGAAACCATCGGTGCGGTAGTCGCCAAAGAGAGCGTCATTATCTCCAAACAAACCGTAAGCGCCCTCAAAATCAATCAGGAAGCGCCCGAAACGGAAACCAATGTCACACGATGGGAACCTGGTGTCAGTATACATATAAGACCACAGACTATGTTGCTGGTCCCCACGGCCGTCTCCGCCTGTGGAATTTGCCCCCGTGCGGTACTCGGCAAAGAAATACGTGTCTTCGCTAATCTGTTTTGTCAGGTAAAGGTAAAACATATTTTTCGTGAACTCATTTTTTGCGCCATTTGCAAAAGTCGAATTGAAGTAATGTTTACCGCTGTCGCTGCCTGCAAACTTAGCATCGAAGCTGAACGTACCCTGTATTCTCCAGCCGCCAAGTCTTTCTTCAAGAATAGCGGATCTCTTGTCGAGCATATCGACCTTTACTCCAAGTGCGTCGAGCTCATCCTTGAATTCTAGCACGAGCTTTTTGAGAAGCACGAGATCCTGTTCGTCCGCTTTTTCGATATTTATTGATGACAGCATACGGGCGACTGCAGAGGCCATTTCATAACGATTGACAGGATTTGTTCCTTTAAAAATATCGTTGGAATAGCCAGATAGAATGCCGCGTGAGGTCAAAAGTTTCATTGCATCATATGCCCAATACCCTTGGGGGACGTCCATAAACGCGTTTGCCATCGAAGGAGTCGGAGCCGCAAAAGCCAAAATTAAAACAAGTAAAGAGACTGCCACAAAAGTTTTCATGTTAATAGCCACCTTCTTCGGTTTTTATGAATTTCGGGACGGTGCCTAGTCTAATATTTTTCTGTAGGATCCGTATTAATGGAGTATAGGGGAATACTCGTCAGGGCAATATTTTGCCTTAGCATAAGTTAGAATATAATAAAGAACTGCGCTAACAAAATAGCTCTGTATAGCAGGGATACCCAATGGATGTATATACTGAGTAAAATACCCTACCGTTATACCTGCCGACATGGCTATAGTTGCGAGCCAGTTCCATGCCAGCCTGTCGCGCCAGACCTTCCTGGAAATGAGGAAAAAGTCTGTTGCCATAATGGCGCCAACGGCAGGAAACATTAGCCCAGTCAGAAACAGGAAATCCATAAAATGATCGAGGATACCCATAAGTGCTATGACCAACGCGATGACCGAGCCAATAGTCGTGTACATCTTTCGCTGGAATTCATTTTTTGCATCGAACATATTACTAAGGCAAAGTCCCATCGAATAGACGCATACGAGTTGGGATGTCCACTGTGCAAGCCAGAGAATCAGGAACCCCCACCACCCAAAGCCCAGCCCTTTCATGATGGCGACAATGTCAAAGGTCCCCTTTCCCACCCCCATTACCGCACCCATCATAAAGAGCATGAAACCGACAATTAATACGCCTATGGGGACCATTGCCGCATTTTTGATAGTTGGCTTACAGAAGCGAGTATAGTCTGCCATTATGACCATCTGTGAGACGTTTGCTCCGACGATTAAGCTTATTGCCTCTGTCGTTAGCATTTTCTGTTCAGGCTGGAAATTAACAAGTGTGTCGAAACCTACGCCTTTGATCGACAAGTAGAAACCTGCGATACATAGCAGGACGCCTCCTGGGACGGCTACGTAATCGACCCATTTCACTGAGGAATATCCGAATATTGGTGGTAGTGCAAATAAAATACCTGCAATGATTGTCATAACGATCCACGTACCCTTTTGTGAAGTGTAATCTATGTTGAACATTGTACATAGCGCATTGCCGGTTATAGAAGTTTGGATCACCCACCAACCAATTAGGTTAAGCATTATTATGAGAGATATAACATATTTCGATTGTAAAGATCCAAAAGACGAGCGTGTTATGACAGTTGAGGAGCGTCCAGTGAGCGCACCGAGATGGCAGTTAATGCTGTCAAATATCCATGTTATCCCCAACAGGGCAAACAGGGAGATGAAAACAAACTGTTTCAGACTGAAATTCGCGATTACGCCACTGCCTGTCATGATAACACTGATGGCGAATTCACAGCCGGCCCAGACAATTGCGGCGTTCACCCAAGATTCTCTTTTACTAGGAGGTATCGGCAGTATTCCCGCTTCGTTGTTGACGGTATTATTTTCCGTTGACATGGGTGTATCTGCTCCTTTCTGTTCAAATCTTTTGCTGTTGGAAATGAGATTTGTGAAGGTACGGGTTATGGAAAATAAGTAAAGAGAAAGGAGCGCAGAACGCATTGCGCTCCTTTCTTGTTGCCGCAGAAATGTACTATGCGTTCCTGAGTGATTTGGTCATGGTCTCATCGATGTCCCCGATTTCACTTAGTACGACGCCGTATGCGGTCCTGGCCTCTTCCCGGCTGATGTACTCCTGCAAATAGTCCTCGCGGACCTTCTGAGGATCTCTTTCGAACGAGCAGCCGAATCCGCCGCCGCCGCCTGTATACACGGTAGCCGTAGTACCTTTGGCCATCGGGTAGGCGTTGACTTTTAGCATTTCTTTCACATCTCCGCCGCTTCGTACTACGACGTTTGGTTTGGCTCCATCCTTGCCGCCTTTAATACCCCAGGCCGGAGTTACAGAGCGTTCAAACCAGAGATAGAGGAAGGTATCATCATAGAGAGCTTCGTATTCCTTAATGATCCCGAGCCCGCCACGATTACGTCCGGGGCCTCCGGAGTCACGACGCAGACTGAAACTGTTGATACGGACGGGGTAGTTGTTCTCGAAAACCTCGACGGGTATGTTTTTATAGGCTCCATTTGATACGTTGATAAGAGCGTCGGAGCCGTCTGCTGTTTCGTATGCGCCCCAGCCGCCGACGGTCGCTTCGACGTAAAGATAGTTTTGGTTGTATCTTGGGTCATGCCCTGAGAGGTAAACGACCATTGAATCGCCATAGTGAGCTGCGCTGACGCGTTCGGGGCAAATATTTTCAAGCGCTTTGGGGATGAGGTCGATCAGTAATCCAAGCGATGAAAAGTACCATGCGCACGCCGACGGTTCCTCGGCTGTAAAGATAGATTTCTTCGGAGCTTTTATCTTGAGATGCCTGAAGCATCCGCCGTTTACCGGTGCGTCGGGTGATACTATCATCTTATAAGCCATGCGTGTTGCAGATATGGTCTGTGCGAAGCCACAGTTTGTGGATCCCTTAGCCGAGGGGGCGGAGCCCTCAAGATCAACAGTCATTTCACCGTCTTCGATAGTAATGGTCATATTAACGAAGATAGGTTTCATCACAGTGCCGTCGTTGTCAAGATAACCAGAGGCGCGGTAAATGCCGTTCTCGAAGGAACTGACGACCTCTTTTTCCATTATTTCCGACTGGAGAAATATGTCATGGATACTGTCACGCACAGTGTTGTGACCGAAACGCCTTACTATTTCTATGAAGCGTTTCTCACCAGTTTTGCACGCAGCGATCTGAGCGTTCATGTCGCCCATGGCGGAACGGTAGAAGCGCGTATTGCGGCATATCATGTCTGCAAGGTCATTTTTTAACACGCCTCGGTCCATTATTTTCATTGGAGGAATACGGAGTCCTTCTTGAAATATCTCTGTTGAGTCAAGCGGATATCCAGGGTCTTTTGAACCAATGTCCAGCCAATGCGCTCTGTTTGCTGTGAAGCCGCATAGCTTACCTTCATAGAATATTGGAGAAAGGAATGTCATATCGTTGAGGTGAGCGCCTGTCATATAACAGTCGTTCAGGACGTAGACATCACCTTCATTCATTATAGTTTTCGATACCGCCGATATATTCTGTTGTTGACTTGATAGTGACTTCAAGGTTCCCGAGGAACATTGGTACGCCAACGGAAAGCCCGAGAGCATCGGCATTTTCATCGAATAACCCAGCTGCACAGTCCTTTGATTCGTAAATGATAGGAGAGTACGAACTACGGTATAGGCATTCATTCATTTCCTTAGCTGCCGAAATGAAAGCGTTGCGCATTATTTCTGTTGTAATAGGATTTCCTCTGAATTGCTCGTGGTTGCTCATATTTTCTCCTCCCTGCTTAATTGTGCCTATATCACATTTTTGTGATGATAATGTTTTCATAGCCGTCTACATGGATAGAGTATCCAGGCGGTACGACAGTCGTGGCACTGAGTTCTTCTATAACGGCAGGGCCTCCGAACTTTGTGCCGGGCACGAGTTCTTTTCTCATAAAGATGCCAGTTTCTATCTCCTTGCCGGAGAATATTACGGAAGTTTTCTTATATGGAACGGCTTTCGCATCTGTCTTTTCTGGCAGTGCCGCCTTTTGGACTCTATCAATCTGACCGATGCCCGCTAACCTAATGTTGACTATCTCAATAGCGCCGTTAGGGTTATGGTGTCCGTAAACTTACTGGTGGTATTCGTTGTAAGCGTCTTTGAGTCCATTTATAGTTTCTTGCGTGATTTCATTACCCTTGAATTCGACGTTGAGCGTGTAGTCCTGTCCGACATAGCGCATATCGATAGTTTTTTCGTATACGATCTCATCCTGTGAGATATACTGTTGGAGCAGCAACTCGGATATTTCATTTTTCATCTTCGCGTACAGATCTCTAATTTTGTCGATGTCAGCATTTTCAAGGTTTTCGCGGTAGGTTCGCACTGTGTCCTGACGCAGATCGCACTGATGCATCCCCCATGCCGAGTATGCGCCCGGCATCTGTGGTACAATTATGGTCTTGATACCGAGCTCTTCTGCTATGAATACCGCATGCATGGGGCCGGCACCACCAAATGCAACAATAGCGAAATCGCGTGGGTCGATACCCTTACGGACCGTTATCTGACGAATTATTCCTGCCATGTTAGCATTGGCTATTTGGCATATTCCTTCGGCTGTTGTTAAACAGTCCATTCCTATTTGGTGGGCGACATTTTGTATCGCCTTCAGCGCAGCCTCCGTGTCTAGTGTCATGCGACCGCCAAGGAAGTTTCGAGCGTCGATTCTTCCTAGCGCCAGGTTTGCGTCGGTAACTGTGGCCTCCGTGCCGCCATTGCCGTAACAGGCTGGTCCGGGATTTGAGCCGGCGCTCTTTGGGCCAACACGGAGCCCTTTACCCTCTATGCTGACAAGGCTGCCGCCACCGGCACCAATGGTGTAGACATTGACCATCGGTGAGAGGATAGGGAAACCCTCTAGACATGTTTCCGTTGAAACATCGGGTTTACCATCTATCAGGATACTGACGTCAAAGCTCATTCCCCCCATGTCGATGCCTATGAGGTTTTTATATCCAAGTGTTTCGAAGAGGGCATTTTTCCCAATGGCGCCACCGACAGGACCGGACATGAGAGTGTATATTGGTTTCTCCTTTGCTACCTCTGAGGTCATGAGGCCACCGTTTGACTGCATGATATGTATTGGACGCATGTAGTTCTTACTTAACATACGGCTCTCAAGAAGCGAGAGGTAATCTCTCATGATTGGAGCGATATAGGCGTTAACTGTCGAAGTGCTTGTTCTTTCATATTCACGCCATTCTCTAGCGACGCTGTGCGATGTCGTTATCTGTGTGTTGGGTAGGAGTTTGCCGATAATTTCTGTTGCCCTTAACTCATGTTCTGGGTTAATGTATGAGTTGATAAGGCAGATGACAACGGAATCATACCCATTTTTTTCAATTTTGGCGGCCGCTTCCCTCACGCTTTCTTCATTGAGTGGGGTGCTAACGCTTCCGTCAAAGAGGATTCTTTCTGTTATCTCGAATACGTCACTTCTTTTTACGAGCGGAACGGCTTTTTTATAAAATCTGTCATACATCTCTGGCCGGTCTCCACGGGCAATCTCATAAATGTCCCTGAATCCCTTTGTGGTTACGATGGCGACCTTTGCACCATGACGCTCAAGAAAGGCATTTAATCCAACTGTTGTGCCATGAACAAAGAAATCGATTTCCGAATAATTGGAGATCTCCATATCTAGGCCGTTGATAATCGCGTCGGAGAGATTATCGTGGGTCGTCAGCGTCTTTCCTTCTTTGTACGTTTTTGTCTGTCCGTCATAAAATATAAAGTCTGTGAATGTTCCGCCAATGTCAACTGAAACTCTGTATCTGCCCATAATTGCCTCCTTACTCCGGTAGTAGCTCTACCCTGACTTTCTCAAAACCTAGGCTCCATATACGCTCTCCTATGGCTTCGAGCATCTTCTCCTCTTCCCACAAAACCCTGCCGATAACGTTAACTGTGATCTGGCCTCCATGGAAACCCAGCTTTTCTGCTCCATAAAACATAGATAATGTTTCTGGTGCGTGATTTTGATCTTTAAAATCCCAGTCTCTCCAGTAAACGAGGTCAAACTTACTGACAACGCATGTCTGGTTTTCTTTCTCTGGCAGATGCAGTGTTTTGATGGGAATATATATCTCTCTACCGCACCATCGTGTGTGCTGCACCTGACTTTCGACAGGTATTATTTCCAGAACTGATGTCACAGTTGAAGCGGCGTCATCCCTGAGTCTTGTCGTTAGAAAACCTCCGCGTTCGAAGTGAAACTTAAAGTAAGACATAGTTCACCTCCCCAAATATTTTGTTTTATCCTTGTGATTCAGTGATATTAGTTTAATATTTCTTGGGGGAATAAAAGTTGAATGAAATAATACGTGAGGTGGAACGGAAACGGAATTATAATGGAATTGTAAGAAAAATGACAATTAAATTTATTTAACAATTTGTAGTGCATGAATAAATGATAATTATTTTTCTTTATTATAGCTTGTGGTCGTGTAGTTGAGATTTAGAGTAGAAAAACTAGATTCATTATCTATTTTTTGTCGAACATATTTGAACGTATGTAAGAAATGTGGGGTTATTTTAATCATCTTGTAAAATTATGCATAAATCCACGGCATAACATCGCGAAAATGCTACGAAGCTGATGATAAAAACAGGGCGGAACGTTTATTGGCTCCGCCCGTAGGAAAAATCTTGCCGGGGTTTATACGGAATCAGTTTGTGAGGAATCTTTCAAGCCCCGCTTGCCTATACTCCGCCCAACTATAATCCATCATGTATTGTCCAAAATACATATGCTTTACTTCTTTATCTCCGTTCAATAATCTGTAAAGATCACAGTCAATGCTGTCGACGCTAATGCTCCTGCTGCCGCGGCTTAAAATTATTATGTGTCCGGCGCCGGCTTCGTCAAGTTGGTTCTGCAGTGAACGTCCCACCTTTGAGTAAAGACTTTGTGTCATCTCGTCGTTTGCTCGATTCTCCCAAAGTGTTCCTATGGCCTGGTCACTCGTTACTATCCCTCCTTGGCGGTCGATAAGCATCGCTAGTAGTTCCTTTGCCTTCGAGCTTCTGAAAGGTATGGGCGTATCATCTACGAACAGGTCGAAATATCCGAAGGTGCGGGCAAAGATGTGCTTTTTATTTTTTTTATTGAGGAAAAGGTCTGATGCCTTGATTGCGTAGTCAAGGTCCTCCGCTGTATAGGGTATAAGGATGTAAGCGCCGACATTGACGCGGACCGCCTCGAGGACATAATGATAGGTTTCCGCCCCAGTTATGTAAAGTAGCCTTACATCGTGATAAACAGAACGAATTTGTGTTCCCATTTTGATGCCTAATTCCCCGAGAGAATTGATATCAAGCACGACCATGTCGGCCCCGTTGCTCTGCAGATACCGCCACGCTTCATCCAATCCTGGAAATGATTTAGGGTCTGGCAGATAATCTAACTTGGCAGCGGCATTAAAAAAAGGAGCCAGCTGGTCTTCGCAGTTGCCTATGATTATGCTCTTCAAGCGCGTTCCTCCTCTCTTTTTGTCAGGATAGTATCTACCGATCTAGGATGATAAGTGCGCTAGGATATTCAATTGTATTGTGTATGTCATCGTTCAATTATACAAGTATAATACGCCATTATCTTCTTATCGGGAACCATTTTTATATAACCGCACAAAATGGAATAAAAAAATGCTTTAAGGTTTTTCTCTTTTTTACAATGTTCTATTTCCCCACCAATATCTGTTCCGCGAGCTCCCTCACGGCGGCCTTGATGTTGAAATCGCCGCCGGAGGCGCCGACGCAGCCGGGGCAGCCGCTGCGGCAGCCGCAGGAGTTCATCACGGAGAGCGCCGTTTTGACGAGCTCGTTCTTTATCTCGAAGGTACCCTCCGCGAGGCCGACGCCGCCGGGGATGTTATCAATAATATAGATGGCCGCGCGCCGCAGCTGCGGGTCCTTGAGGCGGCTCGTTACGAGGATGTCCGCGCGGTCGCACATGAGGAAGAGCGGCGCGGTGTTGCGTACCAGGTGTTCCAGACCCTCCATCGCGAGCTTGAGCTCCGCGTCTTCCTGACGGCACTGTGGCATCATTAGCCAGCAGGCGGTGGTGTGCATCTGCTCCTCCGGCAGGCTTATCTGCCCGAAGCCGGCGTTCTCATGCGTCGCAAGCTTTATCTTCTTAAATATCGTCGGCGTCAGCGTTACCACCACCTCGCCCCAGCCGTAGTTGCCCTGCGTCTCGAAGTCGTCGGTGATGTTGATGCGCAGCGAGGCGTCGCCGTCGGTGTAGTAATCCGCGGCGATCTCTCTGATGAAGCACTGCATCTTCTCCGTGTCGAGCGACTCGACGATGTACGACTTGCCGCCGTGGAAATAGATGGCGTCGGGAAAGATCAGCGTCGGCGCCGAACGGCGGTCCATCGTGCCGATGACGACGGGCTTTGTCTCGACGGTGATATCCGTTATCGTGTAATTTTCCCCCGTCGCGCTGCGCAGAGAGAGCCCCGCGGCGGGGTAGGAGTCGGCCTGCCAGTAATATCGCGCCTCATCCGCCTCATTCACGCGGTGCAGCACCTCGTGGTCCGCGAGGTAGTCGAGTATCGCGTCAACATCCTGCCCGCCGAATCTCTCTCCCGCGTGGAAGGGCAGTTCGAAGGCGGAGCACTTGACGTGGCTCACCTGTATATAGGGATTATAGGGATCGATGCGCGCCCTCTCCGTCGGCGCTCCGTAGAACCATTCGGGGCGCTGCGCGAGGAACTGGTCGAGCGGATCGGCGGAGGCGACCATCACCGCCGCCGAGATTGCGCCGCGCCGTCCCGCGCGCCCGATCTGCTGCCAGGCGGAGGCGATGCTGCCGGGATAGCCGTGCAGCACGGCGAGGGCGAGAGAGCCGATGTCGATGCCGAGCTCAAGGGCGTTTGTGCTGACGACGCCGCGCAGCTCGCCGCTGCGCAGATCGTGTTCGATTTTCCGGCGCTCCTTCGGCAGATAACCGCCGCGGTAGCCCATGATCATCATCGGGTCCGCGCCCCGCTTCACGAGGTCAGCGCGGATGGATTTGAGCAGCAGCTCGACATTGAGGCGCGAACGCGTAAAGACGATCGTGCTGATGCCAGAGGCCAGCGCCTCGGCGGCGATGCGCGAGGTCTCAAAGAGCGACGAGCGCCGCATCCCCGTCCTCCAGTCGATGACGGGCGGATTATAGATGATGATCTCCTTTTCGGAGGCGGGCGCGCCACTCTCCGTGATCAGCTTCACGGAGCGGCCTATCAGCGTCTGCGCGTGTTCGTCGGGGTTGGCGATCGTCGCGGAGCAGCAGATAAAGGTCGGGTGAGAGCCGTAAAATTCGCAGATGCGCGCTAGGCGCGAAAAGAGATTCGCGAGATGCGAGCCGAAGATCCCGCGGTATGTGTGCAGCTCGTCGACGACAATATATTTGAGATTTCGGAAATAGTCAGACCACTTTGTGTGGTGCGGCAGTATTCCGGAGTTGAGCATGTCCGGGTTCGTAATGACTATATGTCCCTCGCTGCGCGCCTGCCGCCGTTTGACGGGATCGGTGTCGCCGTCATAGACAAAGCCGTGGATCTTGCCGTCGGCGAAGGCGGCGAGCTCTCCAAGCTCCGCGAGCTGATCCTGCGCGAGGGCCTTCGTCGGGAAGAGATAGAGGGCGCGCGTGCTGGCATCCTGCAGGACCGCGTGCATGACCGGCAGGTTGTAGCAGAGTGTCTTTCCCGAAGCCGTCGGCGTCGCGATGACACAGTCGATCCCCGAGAGCGCGCACTCCACCGCCGCGCTCTGGTGGGAATAGAGCGCCTCCACGCCGCGTTTTTTCAGCGCGTTTACAATACACGGGTCGAGCGCGCCGAAGCTGCCAAAGGCGGCGGGATGAGCCGGCAGCTTCTTTATCGCGGGAGCCTTGCCTCCGAGGTCGGCGATCCAGCGAACGAGAGCCTCTATTGATGGTTCTTTTTTTGCAAAGTAGTTATTCAACATGATTCAGCCTGATTCTGCCTTATAGTAAAAAATTTTTTCTTGTATGTTGAAGAGTCCATGACCGAAACGCTGCAGTTCAGCCACGAGAGTTTCTTGCGAATACTTGTCTGAAGCCTATCCATGATCATCTTTTTGCTCCGTGTCTCAAAGAAAAAATCCCCCTCGAGAAAGAGGATGATGTAGAGCGGCTCGCCGCCGGTGCCGAGAGGGCGGCAGAGCTCGGAAAGTTTTCCCGCGTGGGAACAGCCCCTCCCCTTTGACAGGGCTCCGCAGAGGCAGGCGATGGTCATCGCCGCCTTGAGGCTCATCTCGATATCGAGGCTCTCCCGTTCTTCGCCGGGGGAGGGGGTGATGACATCCCTCTTGGCGTTGTCGGTCCCGATCCGCCAGATATTCTCCGCTTCGTGTCCGCGGCAGTTCTTCACCTCAATGAGCGCCCGCTTTCCCTCCGATTCGCAGATAAAATCTACCCCTTTACTGTGGGGGAGACAGTTGAAGTAGCGCCGGTAAAACTCGCTGTCGTCGAATTTAACTACCCGGTCGCCGCGGAAGATAAAGCTGATGCCGCTCTCCTCAATTTCCATAGATGAGCTCCTGCTCTCTGTCGTAGAGGTTGTCGAACTCCTCCATAATAGAATTGTGGTTCAGCTCCGAGACGGTGCGGCCCTCCTCAAAGCAGAGCTGCCCGTCCTCTTTGTAGAGCGAGATAAACTTGATATCCGCCGGAGCGGAGCCCGTCGGCGGGTAGGCCGAGAGCAGATTAAAGGACTGCTGCACGAAATAGTCGTGCGTTGTGATGAAGACCTGGACGCCCATCTCCGCGAGCTTTGCCACCGCCTCGGCGATCGGCTTTATCATCATCGGATTCATATTGGTCTCCGGTTCGTCCCAGAAGAGGATCGAATTTTCGTTGAGACTTCCCGAAGAGATAAGGTAGATGATAGTCGCGAGCTTACGGTAGCCCTCCGAGACAAGCCCCATCTCGAACTCGCCCTTGCCCTTCATCTTGAGATAGAATTTTTTGTCTCTCTGTACGATGCTGCCGTTGATAATCCTGCCGAAGCTCTCAATGACGCTGTTCTGCTGCTCGGTGTTGCCGCCCTTCTTGAGCGGCCGGTCCAGCAGCTTGGTCAGGTCGTAGTACATCTCTTCAAAGTCGATATGGTAAGTCTCGTAAAGAGACTGGAAATGCTCCGTGGCGGAGATCATCTCCTTCGGCGGAATATAAACGGGAAAATAGGGGGCCATGCCGTCCTCCGAAACGCCGATATTCACGCTCACATCGGCATGACGGTCCTGCCGGCTGCTGAAGCCGACGGAGACGGAATCCTCCGCGCCGATGCTGAGCGAGAGCAAGGCCCGGCTGCCGCCGGAGCCGCGGCTGGCCAGGCGGCCGACCTTGTCGTCGTCGGGACGAAAGACGCCCTGGAGCTTTTTTACCAGGCTGCCCTCGATCTCCTCCTTCGTCATCTTGTCGAGCCTGCCCTCGGAGACGCCCTTCAGCGCGGCGTACATCGCCTTGATCAGCGTCGTCTTTCCAGTGCTGTTCTCCCCGCTGATGATGTTTATCTTCGGAGACCACCTTAGACTGAGCCTGTCGAATAACATAAAATTATTAAGTTCCAAAGAAGATATTTTCACCGGGAACACCTCCTGACAGCGGCGACAATACTTCCAAATATATATACTATATCCTAAAAGTATAGGTAAAAAGGGGGAAAGATTCAAGCAGGGCCGCCTGCGAGCAGCGGCAAACATCTAATGTTTAGCAACCATGCCTGTGACGTCTGCTATAGTCGCTGTGCCACCGTCCCTTTTTAAAGTATACTTAAAATGTCTTTTAAGATAGAATATAAAAATCAATAATAGAAAATAAAAGGCGCAGGTGATCTCTATGCAGGAATCGGGAGAAAACTATCTTGAGACAATATTGATACTACAAAATAAAAACGGCTCCGTACGCTCAATAGATGTGGCGCGCAAGCTATCCGTCAGCAAACCGAGCGTAAGCCGTGCGATGGGGATATTAAGGGACGATGGTTTTATAACGATGGAGGCCAACGGCGAGCTGGTCCTCACGGAACAGGGCCGCGCACGGGCCGGCGCGATCTATGAACGGCACCGTTTCATCACGAGGTTCCTTGCCGACGTAGTCGGGGTCTCTCCGGAGACCGCCGAGACCGACGCCTGCCGCATAGAACACATAATAAGCGAAGAGACGTTTGATAAGATCAAAGAATACCTTACAGAAAAATAATAGATCATATGAAAATCCCGCCTTGCTTTCGTCCGGGCGGGATGTTGCATTACTCCACCGCGTCCTCGTTCTTCAATAGCTCCAGACAGCCGTACAGCAAAGAGACCACCGCATCCCTGTCGTGTCCCCTCAGCGGTGGCTCCTGTCTGCGAAGCTTATCCTTTACATGGACCAACAAAAGCTCGATTGATACGGAGTTTCTGCCGTCGTCAATGATTTTCCTCAGTTCGCAGGCCAAGTCGTTTTCCTGTTCAGAAGGGGCTACGCTACTGCCACCATATATTTCCGAGAAAGAGAGATTCTTATTTTCGCCGATAAGAAAGGAGACGGAGGTATTCAGCTTTTCTGCGAATGAGCACAATAAATCAAAGGAGGGGGTTCTCTTGCCTTTTTCTATTTCACATAAATAGGCCTGAGTTATATCAAGCCGTCTGGCCATATCCCCCTGCGACATCTCTCCCCGCAGAGATTTCAGCCGTTTACCGATGACGTTGCCGCATTTGCCCTCTCTGTAATTCTTCTTCATGCTAAAAATATAACGTTAAGTATAAGCAGTAACAAACAACCTCCTGTTAATTTTTAAGCTGCCTGTAGAATTTTAACACCAATATAGAAATGTCTTCCTCCGATAAAGTGCCGTTTTATAGGTTCTTGAAATTAACGCAGGCGATATGAAAAACCATAAAATCTCTCAAAAACAAGAAGAAACAACCGATAAATGATATAACATATGGTATAAAAACTGCCGGATACCGCGATGAAACACAGCGGATGCCCTTACGCGCCTTTGCCAACAGTCATAATTGCAAATCCATAAAAACATAAAGCAACAATATCAGTCAAATTAGGGATAAGAGTAGAAGAACTAAAGACACTAGGTCTGGCGTCCTTATAAAAAGTGAGTATAAAAGGGTTGACGATTGGGCGAAAAAATAATATACTTACTTTTGTTGCGCCCGCATCCGGCATCCCGCCGGAAACGGCCCGCAGCGAGCACCAT
>NZ_JAJBUX010000036.1 GCF_020860125.1 Cloacibacillus sp.
TGACTTCCTCCACTTTAAATACAATTTATATATTATAGTTGGAACGGCCCACAAAGAAAATAGCGGCAAACGTACCCGCGGTTCACCCCTAGAGGAACTTTTAATTTTTAGCGTGAAACATGGCCAATGGACCGCGCGCTCTGAATAGAAACTCCTCATGCTTGAACAATTTGAGATATTTTTTACATTTCTGCACAATAAAAGATATTTTAAGCATTAAAATACGCTTGATTTTATGCTTAAGTAGTTGTATAAAAGTATCAGTATGTTTTATCCCCCATTGGAAAGGGTTTTATATCATGGCTGAAACAAAAGAGTACCAGAAGATGAAAGATATATATGGCTCGCTTGTATTTGACCAGAAGGAGATGAAGCAGCGCCTGCCGCAGGATGTCTTTGAAAATCTTGTCGGCGCGATGGAGGGAAGGCAGAAGCTCGACTCCGGTATCGCCGATACGGTGGCGCTCGCGATGAAGGACTGGGCGGTCAGTAAGGGCGCAGACCACTGGGCCCATTGGTTCCATCCGCTCACCGAGCTGACGGCGGAGAAGCATACCGCCTTCCTCACCGCCGACGAGAACGGCAACCCGCTGAACTCCTTCCGCGGTAAGGATCTCATGCAGAGCGAACCGGACGCCTCCTCGTTCCCCTCCGGCGGCACGCGTAGCACCTTTGAGGCGCGCGGTTATTCCGCTTGGGACCCGACAAGCCCCGCCTTTATCATCCGCTCACGCAAGGGCGGCACTCTCTGTATTCCCTCGGTTTTCATCGCTTATGACGGCTCGCCGCTCGACCTCAAGACTTTCCTGCTCCGTTCGATGCAGGCCGTCGAGAGCCGCGCCATGAAGATGCTGAAGCTCTTTGGCAACCGCGGCGTGCGCTATGTACACGCGACGGTAGGCGGCGAGCAGGAATTCTTCCTCCTCGACCGCCCCCGCGCGCAGAAACGTCCCGACATCCGCTTCTGCGGCCGTACCCTCGTCGGTTCGCCGCCGCCGCGCGACCAGAAGATGGAGGACCATTATTTCGGCGCGATCCCCACACGCGTCCTCTCATATATGGAGGACGTTCAGCGCGATCTTGCGCGCCTCGGCGTCGACCTCGCGACGCGCCATAACGAAAACGCGCGCTGCCAGTTTGAGTTCGCGCCGCAGTTCACCGAGGCCAACCTCGCCTGCGACCAGAACCAGCTGATAATGGAGACAATGCGCAAGATGGCCCGCCAGCATGAGCTGCGCCTTCTCTTCCACGAGAAGCCATTCCACGAAATGAACGGCAGCGGCAAGCACATCAACTTCTCGCTGGAGGACAGCGAGGGACGCAACCTGCTGAAGCCCTCGACGAACCACCGGAAGAACGTCATCTTCCTCTCATTCCTCTCGGCCTTCATCCTCGGCACGGCGAAACACTTCGGGCTGCTGCAGGCTTCGATCTCGACCCCCGGCAACATGTACCGCCTCGGCGGCCATGAGGCCCCGCCCTATATCATCAGCGTCTACCTCGGCGACGCCGTGGCGGGAATGCTGCGCGCGATCGAAGAGGGCGGCGGCGGCGATGGCGTGAAGCAGACCAAGGGCACGCTCGACCTCGGACTGCCGAAGCTGCCAGATATCGTGGCCTTCGACAGCGACCGCAACCGCACGAGCCCGCTGGCCTTCACCGGCAACAAGTTTGAATTCCGCGCGCCGGGAGCTTCGCAGGCGATGGCGGTGCCGGTAATGTCGCTGCTCTCCGTCTGGGCCGCCGGACTTGAAGAGTTCCTCACCCTATTTGAGGAGCGCATAAACGGCGGCGAAGATCCCGTCGAAGCGGCGATAAAGACAATCCGCAAGGTCTCCGAGATAAATAAGGATATCCGCTTCGAGGGCGACGCCTACACGGGCGGCTGGCACGCTGAGGCGGAGCGCCGCGGGCTCGTCAAAGCCCATACTATTCCCGAGGGCATCGACCTCTTTATGGAACCCTCGACGCTGCAGATGCTCGAAGAGCTCGGCGTCTTTTCGAAAAAAGAGATGGAGGCCTTCCATACCATCAAGATGGAGAGCTTCGTAAAGAACATCGAGATAGAGATGTCCGTACTGCGCGACATGGTCTGGGAGGGAATACTTCCCGCCATCTCAAAGCAGCTCATCCTCGAGCGCGATTCCTTCGCCATCGCGGACGGCTTCGACCTTCCCGGCACAGAGAGCTGGAAGAGGATCATCGTGAAGCTTGCCGAAGCGAAGATATCGCTCATTGAAAAGACCCGCGAACTGGCGGCGCTGCGCGAAAAGATGGCGGCGATGCCGACGCGCGCGCACGCTGACGAAATTGTGAATTCAGCCGTCCCCCTCATGAAAGAGATCAGGAAGACGGCAGATTCTATAGAAATTTTCCTTTCTGGCGAAAATATGCCTTACCCCAATTACAGGAACCTCCTCTCACTTTCGGCCTAGTGCCGACCCATCCCTTAAGGGCTCCCCAGCCAAATCGGCCGGGGGGCCATTTTTACTGATTTATTTTTAGTTAATATAGTTCATATTAGGCAAGTATTTTTACTTAAATCAATGTTATAATTAATGCTAGAATAAATATTCAGAATTAATTAGTATCCTACAAGATGTAGTGAGCCTTTTTGTCGTTTAATTTAGAAACGCAAAAACGCAAAATAAAGGGGGTATCTATATGCTGAACAATGAACCTGAACTGCAGAAACAGTATGGGTTGTTTATCAATGGAGAATGGCGGCCGTCTAATGACGGGAAATACTTTAAGACCCACTGCCCGGCTAACGGGCATACGCTGGCCGAATGTGCGGAGGCAACGCGGGAGGACGTCGACCTTGCCGTAAGTACGGCCTGGGAGGCATGGAAGAGCTGGAAAGATGTCGCCCCGGCCAAAAGGGCTGATCTTCTGCTCAAGATCGCCGACGTGATCGACGCAAACAAAGAACATCTCGCGATGGTAGAATCGCTCAACAACGGCAAACCCATCCGAGAGACGATGGCCATCGACGTTCCCTTCTCAGCCGATCACTTCCGCTATTTCGCGGGGGCGGTGCGCACCGAGGAGGGCAGCGCGGCGATGCTCGACGAGAACACCATGTCGATAATCCTCCGCGAACCGATCGGCGTCGTCGGACAGATCGTACCTTGGAACTTCCCATTCCTCATGGCGGCCTGGAAACTCGCGCCGGTGCTCGCGGCTGGCTGCTGCACGGTATTTAAACCCTCGAGCCTCACGCCGCTTTCGGTGCTGGAACTTGCGCGCCTCATCGGCGACATCCTGCCGCCGGGCGTCTTCAACGTCGTCACCGGCAAAGGTTCCAAGGCCGGGCAGTTCATGCTGGAGCACGAAGGATTCAGGAAACTGGCCTTCACCGGCTCGACCGACGTCGGCGGAGATGTCGCGAAAGCCGCCGCAAACCGTCTGATCCCTTCGACGCTGGAACTCGGCGGCAAGTCGGCGAACATCTATTTCCCCGACTGCAAATGGGACATGGCGATGGACGGACTGCAGCTAGGCATCCTCTTCAACCAGGGGCAGGTCTGCTGCGCAGGCTCGCGCGTCTTCGTCCATGAGGATATTTACGACCGGTTCATACACGACGCGGTGAAGGCCTTCAACAGCATCAAAGTCGGCATGCCGTGGGAGACCGAGACCCAAATGGGCAGCCAGATAGACAAAAACCAGGTCAAAAAGATCCAGGCCGCCGTCGATATGGGCGTCGAGGAGGGAGCGCGCATCGCCTGCGGCGGACATCCCATCGCCGAGGGAGATTTCGCTAAGGGCTCCTTCTACGCGCCGACGTTGCTGGTCGACGTGACGAACGATATGAGAGTGGCGCAGGAGGAAATCTTTGGTCCCGTCGCCTGCGTCATCAAATTCAAAACGGAGGAAGAGGTCGTCGCGATGGCCAACGACAACGCCTACGGCCTCGGCGGCGCCGTCTGGACTCGCGACATAAACCGAGCGATAAGGGTCTGCCGCGGCATCGAGACTGGGCGCATGTGGGTCAACACCTACAATTCAATACCGGCCGGCGCGCCCTTCGGCGGATATAAGGCGAGCGGCGTAGGGCGTGAGACACACAAGGTGATACTCGAGCACTACACACAGATGAAAAACATCATGATAAACCTCAGCGAATCGCCAAGCGGCTTCTACCCGCGGGGTTAAAAGGCTGAAAACTAAAATAAAAGTTCCTTCGCCTGTTCTAGGCGAGGGAGCTTTTATTTTGTCCTTAAAACAGAAAAAAGTTTTATAATAACTACTATGCTGTTATAAAATGGGAATGTTAATTTAAGGAATGGGATGGTGAACACCATATGCCCCCTACAGAAAGAGCCGTGTCCATGCTGGGAGCAATATTTTCTTCATTGAAACACAGGGACTTCCGTATATTCTGGATCGGGCAGTGCGTCTCGTTAATGGGGACTTGGATGCAGCGCACGGCGCTCATCTGGCTCGTCTACACGATGACGGACTCGCCATTTCTCGTCGGACTTGTCGGCGTCGCGCAGTTCCTGCCGATGCTCCTCTTCACACTCTTTGCGGGCGCGGTCGTGGACCGTTTCCCCAAACGTAAAATACTGATCGTAACACAGTCGCTGCTGATGCTGCAGGCTTTCGCGCTGGCGCTGCTGGCCTTCTTCAACTCCGAGCAATACTGGCAGCTGCTTCTGCTCTGCGCCTTCCTCGGCATTACGACAACGATCGACATGCCGGCGCGCCTCTCGTTTTTCGCCGACCTGGTCGGCAAAGAGGACGTCATGAACGCCGTTTCGCTAAACTCATCGATCGTCAATCTCGCGCGCATCATCGGCCCCGCCGTCGCGGGGATCGTGATGGTGAAATTCGGCGCCGCCGTCTGCTTCCTTATCAACGCGCTGAGCTTCCTCGCCGTCATCTACAGCCTGACGCGCATTGAGACAAAAGACAGCGTCGCCCCTCCCCAAAAGAGGGATATGCTGGAGGAGGTCAAAGAGGGACTGGCCTACATCAAAAATGACGAAACGCTCTACCTCAACGCCGTCTTTCTCGCCATCGTCAGCACCTTCGCGATGAACAGCGAGGTCATCATCCCCGTCTTTGCCAAGACCGTCCTCGGCATGGGCGCGGGAGCCTATACGAAGCTGCTGTCCGCGGCGGGCGCGGGATCGCTTACCGGAGCCGTCACGATGGCCTCGCTCTCCAAAAAGGGGGTCAGAAAATGGATACTTCTCGTGGGAGCCGCCGCGACCCTTTCGGTACAGGTACTTATGGCGATCGCCTGGAACTATGCGCTGGCGCTGCTTTTCGTGGCGATGATCGGCTTCTTCAACCTCGTATTCCTCAACGCGGGAAACTCCATCTTCCAGGTCTACGCGCCCGACAAATATCGCGGCCGCGTGATGAGCGTCTATTCCTTCCTCACCCAGGGCTCGCTGCCGGTTGGCAACTTCTTCGCCGGCACCGCGATGCAGGCGCTCGGCGGCTGGGCCGGCTACCCAGTCTGCGGCCTCACGGCCTTCATCTGCCTCGCGTTCTTCATGAGAGATAAAAAAGAGGTTGTGACGGGATGGTTCGAGGGCGCTAAAGCATCAGAGGGGTAAAAATTTCTAAGAACCTTTCGAAAAAAAGGGCGGCATACTACTGTGTAGTATAACCACCCCGGTTCGCATATGTTGAAAAATTTTCTATATTTATGTCCGCACTATTGTTGTTTTTCCCTCAGCAGCGCCTTGATTTTTTCAGGCTTGGCCGGCAGACGCTTTACGCGCACGCCGACCGCGTTATAGATGGCGTTGATGATGGCCGGATGCGGCGCGGTAAGCGGCAGTTCTCCCGCTCCCGACGCTCCCCAGGGACCGAATTCGCGCGGCGTTTCCATGTGGATCAGCTCCATATCATCCGTTATGCTCTTGATGTAGGGGAATCCGCACGTCACGAGATTGTTATAGCGCGCCGGATCTTCAAAATCCTCGTAGAGCGCCAGGCCGATACCCTGCGCCAAACCGCCGTACATCTGGCCGTCGACCACGCCGTAGTTGTTGATGACGCCTACATCGTCAATCAGCGTCATCTTCGACACCCAGGTCTTTCCCATCGTCACGTCAACGTCGACCTCTGCCATGAAGAGCCCGTACATATAGCAGGCATATGGCATGCCCTGCCCATTTTCGTCGATTCCCTTAACCGGCACGATCTCTCCGTCCGCGTTACGCGTCACGCACTCATATGTCCCATGGTAGATAACTGGGAAACCTTCTTCGACCATTTCATCGTATGTCCGAAAGGTCCCGTCCGGCCTGCGCATCGCATCCATAAGTTTATTACAGCCGTCAATAATGGCCTGTCCGACCATCACCTGGCATCGGCTGGCCGCCGCCGGCCCGCTGTTCGGGCAGCGATAGGTGTCATTAAGGAAGAGGCGGATACGGTTAGGCTGCAGGCCGAGCGGCACGAGCGCCCGATGCGCGGTCCCCAGCGTGCCGATATCGGCGCCCTGTCCGTGATCCTCCCAGGTATTGTAGACCATCACGCCGCCATCCGGCATCAGCTCGATGTCACAGTTGGCGGTGTCGCCTCCGTCCACATTTGAGTTGTATACGCCAAATGCGACGCCGACACCCTTCCGCATGGTCTCGGTAGACTCCTCTTTCGCCCGTTTCAGGGCCTCATGATAGCGGGGGCGCAGGATTTCGACCATTTTGGGCAGAGGATAAACGTCCGGCGCATGACCGTGAGGGAAGGTCCCCCCGGGGTGAATGGCGTTGAGGTAACGGAACTCAAGCGGGTCCATGCCGACCTTTTCCGCAAGCATATCGACCGCCACCTCCTGCGCGATATGCACCTGCGGCGCGCCCCAGGCGCGGAATGCCGTGTTCCATTTCTGGTTTGTGTAGACGGCGTATCCTACGCCGTTCACATTTTCAACGCCGTAGAGCGCGCCCATATAATGGCAGAGTTTCACGACGAGGCCCGGGGCAAATTCGGAATATGGCCCGTGATCGACCCAGGATTTGTGATTTATCGCCCGGATACGTCCATTTTCGTCGGCGCCGAGGGCGACCTTCATCAGGAACGGCGCGCGTTTCGGCGTATAGGTCACATGGTGCTTCGTGTCATAGCGGCAAAAGACGGGACGTCCCGTGGCGATGACCGCCGCCGCTATATATCCCTCGCAGGTCAGCCCCAGCTTGTATCCGAACGAAGCGCCTGTGTGGTTCTGAATGATGCGGATCTTCGAAGAGGGGATGCCGATACCGCGCGCGAGAAAGGAGGCCGCGCGATAGATGGAGATGTGCTTGGACTGGATCGTCAAGTTGCCATCTTCATCCCAGTAACCGAAGCCAACATCGTTTTCCAGCGTCAGATGCGGCTGCCTTTGAAGATAAAAGACATCTTCCACCACATGCGGCAGAGAATCAAGGACTTCAGCGGCATCCTTTCCCTTGCGGACCCGCCGCTCAAGGTAGACATTGGAGACACCTTCGTGAATTGACGGAGCATCCGGGGCAAGCGTATCCTCCACATCCATCAGCGCGGGCAGCTCTTTCAGTTCGACACGAACCTTCATGGCCACCGCCTCCGCCTGCTCATAGGTCTCCGCGCAGACGACCGCGGTGACGTCGCCCCACATGAATATCTTTTTATCACAGAGTATAGGGCGCTCCCAGCCATTGCCGGATAACACGCTTGGATGCTGCGCGCCGAAGAGTTTATTCGTGCCACCGAAGGCGTAAATGTCATCCGCCGTGACGACCTTGACCACGCCCGGCATCCGCTCGGCCTCTTTGATGTCGAGGCTCAGGATCTCCGCGTGATTTACATCCACATGGACCAGCGCGGCATAAAGCGTGTTCGGCGGCAGCATCATACCGGCATCATCTCCAAAATCCCAGGTCCCGGTCACTTTGAACTTATCGCTCGGCCTCGGGTAGTTCGTGCCCCAGATAAGCTCGCCGGGCTTCAAAGCGCGTCCGAAATCTTCCATCTCTTTTTCGCCGCGCAGGACCGCCGCGGCGTCCATCACCGCATTCACAATCTGTTTGTAGCCGGTACAGCGGCAGGCACACCAGTGCTTCTGCAGCCAATTACGCACATCCTCCCGCGTCGGATTGAGGTTGGTATCAAGAAGCCCTTTCGCCGCCATGACGAATCCCGGCGTACAAAAACCGCACTGGATCGCGTTGTTCGCAATAAACGCCCACTGGATGGCGTGCAGATGATCGGGCGTTCCCAAACCTTCCACCGTCAGGATATCAGCGTGCTCAGGGATTGATTTCATCCTCACTATACAGGCGTGCATGACCTTCCCGTTTACGATCACATTACAGACGCCGCACTGTCCGCATTCACATCCACGCTTGGTGCCGGTAAGTTTCAAGTGATTTCGTATGACGGTCAGTAAGGTATCCTCCGCCTTGCAAACAACACGCGTCTGATTACCATTAATGTTAAGCAGATAGGATTTTAGAACAACTTTATTTCCAACTGATGAATCCAACGGCTTCTCCTCGCTTTCTCTCTCATGTAATACGGCTTCATATGCCGAAATTTTTTATGCACCATGCGCCATATTTTTATTGGCGTGAAGTTTTAAAGTCAACGAATCAGGATCGGAGACAATAACGTACCCATTGCGGACACTGCGCAAGTTCAGGACAGATAAGCGGGGAGCTCTCTGCACACCGGATAAACGTCTCCCTGCCATCGGCGCGACATCCTCCGAGAATTCCGCACCAGTAAGCGGTGTCATGGTAATCTGTGTTGCCCTCACGCTGAGGGAAAACGCCTTATGTTTATAACAACCGCTCACATGGGACATGTGGGGGCAAAAATAGCGGGTCGGTCAATCGCAGAGTTAATATCTCTTTACGCAGCATTTAGCGGAAAACCATTTCATTTCAAACACATGGGAAGTTTTCATGGCGATATAAAAGCTCTTTATTCGCCATATTTCTCATGCCCTCTTAAATCTGCCCTTTCTTCAGCTGATTCCGCACAGAGAGCGCGAAGGTCATGATGGCAATGAACAGGAAGGTCAAACTGATCGGCCGCGTGAAAAAGATGAGCGGGTCGTTATTTGAAATGATGAGTGAACGGCGCAGGTTTTGCTCGATCATCGGTCCCAGGATCATGCCCAGAACAAACGGGCTGCCCTGATATCCGTACCTTGTCAGAATAAACCCGGCGATACCAAAGAAAAACGCCACAAACACGTCGAATATCGAATTCTGGATCGTGTACGAACCGACACAGCACAGCAAAAAGATACAGGGAAGCAGATATTTTTTTGGCAAACGGTCAATTTTGACAAAAAGATTGGCCAGCCCCAGCCCCACCAAGAGCGTCACTATCGAAGCCACAAAAAATCCCGCGAACAGCGTATTGACCAACCGGGAGCTTTCAACAAAAAGATTCGGCCCCGGCTGCAGCCCCCAGATGATGAGCGCGCCCAGGATAATCACGGTGACGGCGTCCCCCGGAATACCCAGCGTCAGCATCGGGATAAAGGCGCCGCCGCAGACTCCGTTTGCTCCGGCCTGAGGCGCCGCGACGCCGTTGATGTCACCTTTTCCGAATTCATCCGGATTTTTAGCCCACCGCTTGGCCTCTCCATAAGAGACGAAGGAGGCTATATCCGCGCCGGTCCCGGGGAGAGAGCCGATAAACGTCCCAATCAGACTGGAGCGAAAAATCGTGACGATTGAGTATTTGATATCCTCCTTGGTTGGAAGGATGCGCGATATCCTGCTGCTGCCGCCATCTTTATGCGTCAGTGCGGCAGGATTTTCGATTATCGCCCCTGCGTTGCGGAAGACCTCGGAGATGGCGAAGAGCCCGATAAGGGCCGGTACATATGATATACCCGTCATGAGAATCAGAGTATCTCCCGTATAACGGGAAATTCCATTGATCGGGTCCATTCCGATCGTCGCCGTCAGCACGCCGAGCAGCGCGGAGATAACGCCTTTTAGGAGCGAATCGGAGCAGAGCACGGCGACGACGGAGAGCCCGAATACACTGATCGCGAAATATTCCGGAGCGCTGAATTTCAACGCAAACTTCGCAATTATGGGCGACAGCGTAACAAGAAAAAGCCAGCTCACCATCAATCCACAGAACGCGGATATCTGCGCCATGCCGATCGCCCGCCCCGCCATACCCTTTTTCGTCAGAGAATATCCATCAAAACAGAGCGCCGCGGAGGCGGGAGTTCCCGGCGTATTCCAGAGAATAGCGCTGACGGAACCACCCTGTACCGCTGAGATAAAGACGGCGGCCAATATGAGCAGCCCCTGCTCCGCGGAAAGGGAAAAGGAGAGCGGGACTAGGATCGCTACCGCCATCGTCGCGGTCAGCCCGGGCAGAAAACCGACAATATATCCGCCCACCACGGAGACGACTGTCAGGAGAATCATGTCAAACGTGAAAAAACTCTGAAAACCTTCTAGCAGACCGCTGAACATCGTAATACCTCCATCCCTGAAATTTAAAAAAGCCCCTGCGGCAGCTGAACCTTAAGAGCCATGTAAAACAAACAGTAAACTGTCAGCGTAATACCGCTGCTCAGTAAAAGTCCCTTAGGCCAGGGTATCCGAATCAGTGTGCAAAAGAAGAAAATTACAATAAGCCCCGTCGCGATAAACCCTATCGCCCAAAGTAAAACAGGGACGAGACAAGAGAGGGCAAAGAGCAGGAGCAGCCGAAAGGGAAGTTTTTCTTTCTGAGAAGACTCCGCCGGCTTTTTTCTCCGCAGGGCAATCAGCTCCAGGAGGCTGCTTGCCAAAAGGAGCAGCGCACACAGGTTGGGGAAGAAGCTTGGCCCGTAACGTCCGGCGTTTGGTGCCGCAGCCTGGACTTGGATACCTCCGTACAGAAAAGAAAGCGCGACTAATATAAACGCAATTGGAATAAAGGTCTCTTTGTTTTTCAAAACAATTCACCTCCAAGTGTGTGTGTTCTTAAAAAGCCCTTCTCCTCGGAGAAGAGAAGGGCCAATAATGTTCAAGGGATTTGTATCAGTGAAAGGTTACTGTATGGCTTTTTTAAATACCGGGTCCATTTCGTTGAGCCATTTTGTGAATTCCGCGCCTTTGCGGTTGTTGTACTTGAACCCCCGGTCTTTGAGGAATGCCTGCGTCTCCTGCGAGGTGATCGCCTGCTGGAAGACCGCGGTCACATCGTCAACGATATTCTTCGGCGTCCCCTTGGGAAGGCCGATGCCCCACCACGCTCCGATCACCGCGGGACATCCCTGTTCGGTAAATGTCGGCGCCTCGGGGCAGGCTGCCTGGCGCTCCGCGCTGGTCACCCCGAGGATACGCATACGCCCATCCTGCACAAAGGGAAGTATCTCGGAGAAACCGCACGCCACCGCGGCGACGTGATCGCCAAGAGCCGCGGTAATCGCCGCCGCACCGCCGTCATAGGGGACGGGCGTGACATTGACATTGGAACCTTTTTCGATAAGACGCAGCGCAAGATTCCAGATGGAGCCCTCCGCCAGTGCGCCGACTTTGACTTTATCAGGATCTTTCTTAACGGCATTTAAGAAATCCTCGTATGTTTTCAAGGGAGAATCAGACTTCACCGCCAGAACAGCCGGAGCGGTCGCGATAAGCGCCACATGCTCGAAATCGCGGAATGAATACTTCGCCGTTCCCGCCAGATGCATCGTCGAGGCCTCCGTCGTGATGACCGTAACGTTATATCCGTCTTTGCGGGCCGTTGAGCCGTATGTCTGCCCAATCGCGCCGCCGCCACCGGTACGGTTCATTACAATGGCTGATTTTCCCGTATTTTTCTGAATCTGAGAGGAGAGCAGACGTGCGATCGTATCCGTAGCCCCGCCGGGAGTGGCTCCTACGATCAATGTTATGTCACGTGTCGGATAGGCGGCAAAAGCGGTGCCAAAACAGGCGGCAAAGAAACAAACTGCTAATACGAGAACCAAAGATTTCTTCACAAAAATCACCTCCGTGGAGATTAATATGAGCGGTCAGCTCATATGTTCATAAAACGACAATTTCAAATGCTCCTCGACTTTCTCCCTTACTCTTTCAACTTCCCCCTTAGCCATCAGATCCAGTATCTCCCTGTGCCCCTCCAAACTCTTGGAAAACGGCTTGCTCTCCTCCCGCCAGATCCGTTCCGAATCCCAGTGCTCGAAACCGATAGACTCGATGATGTCCTTCAAAATACCGGAGAGGACGCTATTCTTGGAGGCCTTTCCCAAATAAAGATGAAACTGAAGATCCGCTTCATGGTACCGTTCAACGTCCTTCGTACGGACGGCCTCTTCCATCTCCTGATAAAGCCCTTCCAGCTTTTTTATATCGTTATTGTCCAGTTTGTAGGCTGCATATTCCGCGATCACCGGCTCGATCAGAAGCCTGGCAAAGAAGGCTTCGATCGATCCCTCCACCTTGCCAAGTTCTTCAAGATACGACCACAGTACGGTCTTCGTCGATGCGATTGGAACGCTGGCGTCTCCCGCGTTTTGCACAAATGTTCCCTGCCCGGGACGTCTTTTGACGATACCCATATTGACCAAGACAGACATTGACTCGCGTATGACCGAGCGGCTGACGCCGAATGTTTGAGCTAAGGTCTGCTCGTTGGGCAGCTTATCATTTTCCCGCAGCGAGCCGCTTTCAATAGCCTCCAATATTTGTTTGATCACATTATGTGTCTTTTTTCCACTGTCAAGTTTTTCGAACATATTTCTATCCCCTTTCTGACAACTATATCCTATGTCAGACATATGAGTTTAGTCAACTTACGCCGTCCCGGGCCGGACGGCAAAGTAACGACAGCGGAAAGCACATAATATCTGTCCCGAAAGAACGACGGGAAAAATTACCGGGGACAATTAGGGAGTACCTTTATTAAACATGTCATTGTGCATTTACGGGAGCAACACTAACTTATATATCCATATACCCGGCATGGGAATCATGCCTGTCATGGCCCATTTATGGGATCAGCCCAAAACCTCCGGATTTACAAGCGCGCCGGGACGTTTCCCGGCAAGCGCGGCGATACAGTTTTCCGCCGCGAGCCTGGCCATGCCCTCGCGGCTGTCAGGCGAAGCGCTTGCGATATGGGGCGCCATCACAACGTTTTCCATCTCTAAAAGTTCGGGCGAGACGACCGGTTCGTTCTCATACACGTCAAGTCCGGCCCCCCAGATCTGTCCCGTTTTCAGCGCCGCCACCAGCGCCTTTTCATCGACGACGGGCCCGCGGGCGCAGTTTACCAAAATAGCCGTCGGCTTCATAATCTCAAACGCGCGTGCGTCAATCAAATGATGCGTGGCGGGAATGTAAGGCACATGAAGCGATACAAAGTCCGACTCTCTTAAGAGTTCTTCTTTGCTGACAAGATTCGCCCCCAGCTTTTCCAAAGTTTCGCTGCGTGCGACGTCGTGGTAGAGTATCTTCATGTCGAACCCTCTGCTCTTCAGGGCGAAGCTTGTACCAATCCGCCCCGTGCCGATAACGCCCAGCGTCCGGCCTGTGATATCCCGTCCCCAGAAATCGCAGGGAGAAAGATTCCACGGTTTGCCGCTGCGGATGAACCGGTCTCCTTCGCCGACCCTTCTCGCTGCGGCGAGCATCAGACACCAGGCAAAGGTCGCGGTGGCGTCGGTGAGGACATCGGGAGTATTAGTCACCATGATCTTTCGTTCCGTCGCAGCCTCGACATCGATGTTATTGTACCCGACGCCATAATTGACGATAGCCTTAAGGCAAGGCCCGGCACTCTCAATAACGTCACGGGGGACCGCGATTGACGCGCTCACGACGACCGCGTCCACGGTACGCATTTTTTCGCCGAGAAGCTCTTTTGAAATCGGCCCTTTGCGGTCATAAACTTCGACTTCGTACTCTCGTTCGAGCATCTCGGCAAGTATCTTCGGCAACGTCAGCGCTACATAAACTTTTTTCCTGTTTGCCACTTTCTGAAACCTCCCTGCTGTTTTTATTTTTGCCGTTCTTAACCTTTGATCCAAGCTTTTCTCAATACCGCGGCTTTTAATGCAGCTTTTTGCAGTCTATGCCGCGGCTGTGAAAAATAGACAGCGCCGCGGCGACCTCTTCATCCGCGGGCACGGGGACCCCTTTCATCGCATATTCACGGCCAAGTGCGTCATATTTCTTTTCTCCATAGCGGTGATAGGACATAAGCTCGACCGGCGTCTTCGGTATGTTCTCCGCAATCCAGTCCGCGATCGCCGCCGCATCTTCATGCGCGGCGTTAAAGCCGGGGATGAGGGGAAAGCGAATGACGACCCGATCCCGTTTTTCAGCCAGCCTGCGCAGGTTGGACAGAATGCCCGCCGCCTCACAGCCGGTACCCGCCATCTGTTTTTTATCGTCAACATGTTTCACATCAAAATAAATCGTATCTGCAAAATCTAAAACATCTGAAAAATTTTCCCATGGTACGGCGCCGCAGGTCTCAATCGCGGTATCGAGCCCCTCGTTTTTACAGGCTTCAAGCAGCGACCGGGCAAAGGTCCCATCAAGAAGCGGCTCCCCTCCGCTCAAAGTGACGCCGCCGCCTGAACTTCGGTAAAAGGACGTGTCTTTAAGGGCGGTTTCGAGAAGCATATCCACGGTATATTCCTTCCCGTAACGTACCAGCGCCCCGGAGGGGCACGCCTCCGTACAGGTCATGCACCGCGTGCATTTCGACCGGTCAATCTTTCCTGAGACAACGGCGGCGGCAGGACAGCTCACATTACACCTTCCGTAGCCGATACAATTTCTCTCCTCAAAGGCGACCTCGTACGCCGGAGATTGGGATTCCGGATTCGCACACCATTGGCAGGAGAGCGGGCAGCCTTTGAAAAAAAAGACCGTTCTGATGCCGGGGCCGTCAAAGAGTGAGTATCGCTGGATGTTAAAGAGCACCGCCGTTTTCAACGTCTGTCAGCCCGTCCCTACAGCTCCGAGAACTCAGTCCGCTTTATAATATCTTCCTGCACCTCTTTGTGAAGATTCGCAAAGTAGGCGCTGTATCCCGCCACACGAACAAGAAGATCTTTATATTCGGCCGGTTTTTCCTGCGCGGCCCGCAGCGTATCCGCCGTGACACAGTTAGCCTGGACGTGCCAGACCTTGTCGTTGAAGGCGCCGCGGATGAGATCCGCGAATTTGCGCAGACCGGCTTCGTCCTTAACACAGCTCGGATTGATCTTGATGTTAAGCAGCGTGCCGTTTTTCAGCTTTACGAGATCCATCTTTCCGACGGACCTCAAAGCCGCGGTCGGACCGTTCACATCCATTCCCGGCATCGGCGATACGCTGTCGGCATAGGCTACGCCGCTTTTACGCCCGGAGGGAAGGGCTCCAGCCACCAAACCAAAGGCAATCCCTGAAGTGACCGGTATGATCCCGCCGTCCGCCTGCCCGCCGAAAATATTGCGGTAGCGCATGACGGCGTCGTTTCCCGTCTGGGCGACGTCGCGAACCATGTAGTCGACTTCGTCAATATCGTTTCCGTACTTGTCCACTTTGTTTAAAAGATACTGCCGTATATCCTCGTGTCCCTCAAAATTTTTGCGCAGGATTTTGATTAATTCCGTGAGCGATATCTCTTTTTTCTCATAGACGACCTTCTTGATCGCGTACAAAGAGTCCCCGGTGTCGGTACAGCCGAAAAGGTTGACTGCGGGGCCGAAATTATAACGCGCGCCGCCCTGCTGAAGCGAGCGTCCGCGCCCCAGACAATCCGGTGTAATGACGGAGAGGAACGGGGTGGAAATAAGGTCGACATAGGCGCGCTCAGCATAGGCGTCGATAATGAAAAGGTGATTTACCATGTTGTCAAGCTGGATCTTAAATGCGTTCCAGAGTTTGTCAAAGGTATCGAAGGTTGCGGGATCACCGGTCTCAACGCCGATTTTTTTACCCGTTAAAAGGAAAACGCCGTTGTTAAGCGCCAGCTCAAGCGCGATAGGCACATTAACGTGACCCCCCGTGAGATGAATGCCCTCGCCGTAAGCGCGCGGTTCCACGCAGCCCATGATCGAAAAATTCCTCGCCTCCTCAATGGAAAGGCCGCGCGAGGTCATGGAGAGGGTGATGAGTTCGTCATTGTAATATTTCGGATGTCCGGTTCCCTGACGGGAGAGGCGGCAGGCGGCCAGTAAAAGCTTTTCTGGCGTATGCTCATGTACCCTGATGGAGATATCCGGCTGTACGATCGCAAGGTCCGACATCGCCTCTATGCAGAGATAGGAGAGATCGTTGGTAGCGTCGGTGCCATCCGGCTTCACTCCGCCGACGTTAAGATTCTGCCACTGAGGGACGCCGGCGTAATGACGTGACGTCGGGGTGCTCACCAGCAGCATCAGCTCTGAAAATTTAAGATAAAGGAGCTCCAGCAGCTCCAGAGCACGTTCCTTTTTTGTTTCGCCAAGTGAGGCATCGTTCTCATAATAGGGCCGCATATACTGGTCAAATCTGCCGGGAGAGAGCGAATGCCCGCTCAAATCTATCCGAACCGCCATATGCGTAAACCAGAAAGACTGCAGTGCCTCATGAAAACTATCCGATGGTTCCGCCGGCACCTTCCTGCAGATGCGGGCTATCTCAAGCAGCTCCGCACGCCGCCCCGGCCTCTCTTCCTCGGCGGCGAGGGCGAGGGCAAGATCGGCATAACGTTCCGCAAGGCGCATAAACGCCTTCAATACGGTCTCCGCGGCCTCATAAAAAACAATCTTGTCGATATTTTCCGTATCCGTAGGATCCAGCTTCGACCGCGCTTCTACCGCCTCCGCAAGCAGAGCCTTCGCGCCCTTTTCCAGCATGACTTTATAATTTGGCACCGTCGTACCGATACCCTTCTCCAATAGTGAGAAGTTATCGACCAAACAGCTCGGCTTGCGCGGATATTCATCAGGGTTCATATAGAGGAAATTTTTCGTATCGTCTCCAAGCTGCTGGAAAATCCTCTCGTTGATCGTACGGCCCTGCCAAAAGGGAATGATCGTTTCCTCGAGCTCCCGCCTGTCTTCAGGCGTAAGCGCCAGCGGGTCCCATTCCCGCGTGCCCAGCCCCTCAAGTTCGTCGGCAAGCCATCCCGACTGGATCTCGGGAAAGACCTGAGCGGCGCGTCTCTCCACCGTCGGTGCCCCAACGATCAGTTCGTCTTCATGGATAGCGATTGGCATTGTCTCAAAAAGTTCCTTTAGAGCCAACGCGTTTCTTGTAATAAGAGGAAGCGCACGCCATTCACGGTGTACCTTTGTATAAACGCGCGCCCTGACGATATCGACGCTTGGAATAGATTCCTGTAACTGCTGCCTGATCTTCGATACTCGCTCGTTCAAAAGGGCTCACATCCTTCAAGTATGCTTTTTTATTCGTGGCATAAAACTTTATCCTTTAATTTGACTTAATCATATGTCAGACATATGATTAAGTCAATAGGAGGATTCCGGAAATTTTCAATATTGCGAATTAGCTGTGCTGTATTGAGAGCAAAATTCTATCGTAAAAACACAAAAATACTATAAAAATTACCTAAAAGAAACCTCGGAACTTTAGAATAATTGGGCGTTTGTTGAATATCCATTGATTCGTAAAATTTTTATGTCATACATAATATGTTCGCTTTATCCATCGGGCAAGTCATAGGACTGTCCGAGCTTTACAAGAACCGATCCAAGCAGCTCCTAACAGGCATGAGCCGCCCGCACCGCATTTATGGGCAAAGGATACATGACATTTACAATTTATTTTGTGTATGGTGATGTCTTTTTGTCTGTGTTGGGCTCTGCACTGTATGTTGTTTAAGACTATTAACGGGCCTTATTAATCCGGCGACAGAGGAGATTCTTGCACGTAGCTAGAAGCTGAATGAACTCCCGGCATATCAATAGCCGTAAGTTTTCGGATCACAAAAAAGCGTGGCAGAGAAACCGCCGCGCTTTTATTATTTCCTGACAATCCAGTCATACATGGGACCCTGACGCATTTATTCACACGGTAAGACCGCAGAGATATTTCTTTATCAGGCTCATGCTCTGTGAATCAATCTCAACCTTTCCCCTGCTGATACACCATTCGACCTCACATCCTCTGGCTATTATAGTCAGGTCGCGAACCATCTGTTCCGTGTCAACCTCTTCGGGAATCTCTCCCCGTTTTTTCCCCTCCGCTATCATTTCCCTCAATATCGAAAAAAATTCTCTCCCGGAATCAAGCATAGAATCGCTGACAGAGCTGTCCTTAAGAATATACTGATAAAAGACGGAGAGAAAATCCCTGCCTATGTCGGCGATAAGCTCCACAGTGTTGCGCATAAATAGCTCGATCTTTTCAATAGAGCATTTACCGGCGCATTCCGGACCGCATATAATGTCACGGTAATATTCCCTGTACTGCTCGTCAAGTGTTCTATATGTGACGACCATAACACCCTGTTTATTTTTGAAATGATGATAAAAGGCTCCTACGGAGGTTCCTGAAGCGGCGACGATATCATTGACCGTAACCTCCTCAAAGCTCTTCTCCGTAAAGAGTTTCGCGGCCGTTTCGTAAATATGCCTGCGCGTCTGCTCCGCCTGGGTTTTTCTTTTATTGCCTTTTTTGTACATTTGTCCGTCCTCATCAATATGAAACTATCAAAAGAATTTTTCCGAAAAACATGGTTTTATTGTATCAGCACCGCATACATAAGTCACTTTCTTCTTAAAATTATAATAATTCATCGGTCTAATATTACACCTAATAAATTTATCAGACAGCTATTGACTGTTCTTTAATATTTTTATATTATTCTATACAGAATTAATTCTGCGAATTTATTCTAAGAACTAATTCTGCTTAATCCTTATCCATATTTTTTTACAAAGGTGTGATGGAAGAATGGTATCTGAGATCTTCAACGCGGTATGGCTCTATCTTGTAGTCTTAGTCATCATTTTATTGGTATTGGCGCAATGCGTGGTCTTTATGCGCAAGGCTTGGAGACGGGCGCTGGGATTGGGAATCTCCGAGGCACAGTTAAAGAATACCCTCGTCTCGGGGATCAGTATCAGCATCATGCCAACGCTGCCCGTGCTGATCGTATTTCTCGCTCTGACTCCGCTGCTGGGATCTCCCCTGCCCTGGCTCAGGCTCTCGGTCATCGGCTCCGCGCAGTATGAGTCTTACGCGGCAAGCGTCGCGTTGCAGAGCGTGGGCGAGAAACTTATCCCCGGCGGTTACTCGCTGAAAGGCTGGATATCCGCCGCCTGGGTAATGACTATCGGCGGCAGCGCCTGCGTACTCTGGTCGTCTCTCGCGATAAAGCCTATATCTTTAATGTACGAGAAGATCGAGGCGAAGATGGACAAGCGTTTCGTTTACGCGATCGGCGGCGGAGCGTTGTCGGGCGTGATGGCTTTTGTAACGGTCACCTTTGGGTTAAGCGCAATTTCTACGAACGGGGTGGTCTTTGGCGTCAGCTTTGCATTCGGCGCGCTTCTCGTTCTGTTCCAGCGCAAACGTCCGGAGAGTAAATGGATCGGCGAATATCTCATGACTATCAGTATGCTTGTAGCCATGGCTGCGGCATGCATAATATTTTAAGGAGGGTTTAATGATGGAATCGAGGGCGTCTTTTAACAGCTGGGTGCATAAATTCGGTATTTCATTGAGTCTTTTTCTATTTGTTCTGATGTCGGCATTCCCGGTATTGATAAGTTTCTATTACGGCGTTTGGCCCAACCTGGCGCAGCTATGGCCGGCGGCTATCGCGGTGATACTTTTCATGGCTCCCTGGTGGCCCGCGGAAACGGTCGGCTATATGTCGGTCATGGGGCCCGGCGCGCTGTATATGTCTTATATCACCGGCAATGTCACAAATCTTAGAATGCCGGCGACAGTGGGAACAATTAATTCTTTAGAGATAGAGCCGGGAAGCGACGCCTGTCATACGATGGCGATCATCATATGCGGCGCCTCCATCATAACGACGGTGCTTATTGTCGCGATCGGCGTGCTCATTGCTATTCCGTTAAAGCCTCTGCTGGAATCCCCCGCCATACAACCGGCATTTAAGTTTGTCGTGCCGGCGATATTCGGCGGCCTTGTCGCTCAAACGATACTAAAAACAGGCAAATCGGTGTCGTTCTTTATCATCGGCGTCATACTTTGTCTCCTCTTTTGCTTTTTCACAAAAATTAACAGCGCATACTATATGCTGATCGTTCTCGTTTTTTCAATAATACTCTATCTATGCGATTACAGAATTTCAAAAAAATAACAAAGAGCTCCATATAAAACCATAACGAATTGGAGGATCACATCATGGAAAATTACAAAAAGATCAAATGCGGAAAACTCTATGACGGCATACAGGCAAAGCTCCAGGAAGAGATGGAAATACTGGTCTGCGGAAAATATATAAAGGAAGTCGGACATAATCTTCCTTGTCCCGAAGGTACAGAGGAAATAGACCTCTCGCACCTCTCGGTAACTCCTGGAATGATCGACGCGCATGTTCATCCGCAGTTTTTCAGCTGGCGCGACCTATATAAAGATGTGATTTTCAATTCCGACGGATACCGCGCGCTGGCGACATACCATACCGCAGAAAAGGCCCTGCGCGGCGGTTTTACGACGATACGTTCCATCGGGTGGTTCAGGGAGTCATATGAACTTGACGTAAAGCGGGCCATCAGCGAAGGGCACCTGCCAGGAGCGCGTATGGTGGTGGCGGCACATATCCTTGCCAGCTCAGGCAGCCACGGAGATATGTCGCAGGTAGTGCGCAGCCACCCACAGCTAAGCGATTTTCTGGAAAGCACCTATGTCGGCACGGGAAACGGACCCGATTTTTTCCAGGCCGCTGTCCGCAGAGAGAAGAAGATAGGCGGAGATTTTATTAAAATAATGGCGACAGGCGGTTTTGCCACGCCAAACGACGATCCTGACGATATACAGATGAGCGACGGTGAATTCAAGGCAGTCTTCGATACGGCAAAAGAGCTTAAAATACCAGTCACCGCGCATGTTTATGGGACAAGGCTGATGCAAAAGCTGATCGGGTTCGGCATTACAGGAATGGAACACGGCTCTCTCATGGATAAAGAGACGGCAAAAATGTTCGAAGCGACGGGAACTTATCTGGTTCCCACCTTCTGTCCATACCAGGACGCCATAGAAGGCGACGAAGAGAGTATGTCGATGAAATCTCCCGAGTTCTGCCGTAAGCTCCATTTCTATCAGGAACGCCTGCGCAGGGGAAGAGAGGCCATACTTGAGAGCAATATCAAACTAGGATACGGAACGGATCTCGTCGCCGTCCACGAAAGCTACGAAAGCGGCTGGGAATACAGCGCCTGGCTGAGAAGCGGCGCAGACCCCTTCCGCGCCCTCCAAGCCGCCACAAAAAACAACGCTGAAATCTGCGGCATAGAAAAAATCGCCGGAACGATCGAAAAAGGTAAATACGCGGACATATCAGGCTGGGGCAGGGACCTTCTTAAAGATGAAAATGCTCTGCGGGACTGCTCTTTTGTAATGAAGGAGGGAAAGGTCTACCAAGCGGAAAGCTATGTCGATCTTTAAGCAGCTTTCGGTCAAATTTTAATCTGTACGGCGTAAGCCCAAAACCAAAAGGTGCTTCGGCATGACCATCTTATGCCGAAGCCCTTTCTCGATTTCCGTGGGAAGATAACAAGTTTGTGATCGATCCGCGCTGACAGCCGGAGCGCGGTACTTTCTGGCGCAATTTCTCCAGCTTCGCCTCTAAGCAAGCAGCCTTTCCGCGTTGCCGTGCAGCAGCGCCTCTTTCTCTTCCGGTGAGAGCCCCGTCTGCGCGATCAGCTTTTCATATCTTGCAAAGCCGAGTATTGGCCAATCCGAGCCGAACAATATCTTGTCCCCCGCGCCTATCGCGAATATCGCGTCTAGTATTTGGGGTTCGTAGAGCCAGGGCCAGGCGGCGGTGTCAAAATAGGCGTTCGACGTCAGCAGGCGCATCTCGGGCATCGCGGCGAAGGCCCAGAGACCTCCGCCGAAGTGCGCGAAGACTACGCGCGTCAGCGGAAAATTACGGCAGAAGGCCGCCGCCTCGCGCGCGCCGTAGGCTCCCTTGCCGGCATATTGATGGCCGGCCTGCTCCGCGGTGTGGAAAAGGACAAATTTGTTATATTCGCCACAGATGCCGCAGACCTCCCGCAACTGTTCCGCGCACGAAAGGTCAAAGAACTGTCCGTCGGGAAAAAGCTCGCCCAGCCCCGCGGCGCCGAGGTCGAAGGCGCGCCGCGCCTCCGCCGCCGCACCGGGCCGCGTCGGAGATACGACGGCCAGCGGTACGATACGCCCGGGAAAACGGCGCGCCGCATCGAGGACGTAATCGTTCATCTCGCGGCAGAGCCCCTGGTCCCGGAAGGCAAAGGTCGTGGCAAGCGCGCTCTCGACGCCGCTCTCGTCCATCGCCGCCACCAGCTCCTCCGCCGTGCCCCATTTCTGTACCTTAGAGGCGGTCAGCAGCTCAAACCAGGGTTCGCGGGCAGCGATCTTGTCGCGCTCTTCTTTGAGAAATTCGGGGTATATGTGTACGTGGGAATCGATTATCTTCATTTTACGCGGCAATGTCAGGCTTCCACGGGGAAATAGATGATCGCGCTCTCTCTACCGCTGAGATAGTGGGCGGAGATCGCCTCCTCCGCGGCTTTTGGATCACCGTTTTCGATCGCGCTGATGATAGCTTCGTGTTCGGCGGCCATTCTGTTCGTAAATATTTTGTTGTCGTACATGAGATTTCTTCCCGAACACATTTCGTTCCACAGGCTATAAAGGCGGTCTACCATCAGTTTATTATGATAGTTTTCGTAGAGTTTTTTATGAAATTTATCGTTTATGCGGCCGATCAGGTCACGGTTACCCTGCGATATGCTCTGCCTGAGCTCTTCGTTTATCTCACGCAGGGAGACGAGGTCCACAATAAAAGGGATCTTCGCAAGCTCTTTCACCAGATATGTCTCCATCACCTGCAGTATTTCAAAGACCTGGAGGTATTCGTGGAGAGAGAGGTTACGCACCGAATAACCGGCCTTCGGCTTGTAGACCGCCATACCCTCCGCGATAAGTTTTTTAAGCGCCTCGCGTATCGGAGTCTGGCTGATGCCAAATTCTTTGGCCAAAGAATCTATGTTTATATGGGCTCCCGGCCTTAATTTATTCTCTTTTATGAGTATCCTGATTTTGTTGGCAGCTTGATCCGCCAGCGAGGTATTCGGCAAAATCGTTCCCTCCGCGCACAAAAATTATCCTGTATGCTTTTATTCTATCATGCCGCCGTTAAAAAGCGGGGACATCAGTTACGTAAAAAAGCCTGACTTCAGCCGCCGCGGTGTCAATATTAAAAGATATCAGACAGGGCGGGGCGCACCCGCAAAATGGGGTGGATCGCCGCCGTCCCGTCTATCAGACGCTGTTATTTTCCGGACAAGACCTCCAGCGCCGCGCCGGTATCGCACTTGTATCCGTGCGCGTTGAAGGCGTCGCAGAGCGCTACGGTCAGCAGCGCCATTTTCGCGGGGTTGGAGTTAACCCCCATAAGGCCGACGCGGTGGATCTTACCTTTCAGCTCGCCGAGGCCGCCTCCGATCTCGATGCTGTATTTGTCCATAAGGTATTTGCGCACCGAAGCCTCGTTCACACCCTCGGGGGTATAGTAGGTGGTCAGGCTCGGCAGACGGTATTTTTCTTCCACGACCGGTTTCAGACCCATGGCCTCCAGCACCTTCCAGAAGAGACGTGCGTTGGACCAGTGACGCTCCCAACGTTTTTCATTTCCCTCTTCGAGGATGATACGCAGCGCCTCGTTGAGCGCGTAGGTCATGTTTATCGGCGCCGTGTGGTGGTAGAAGCGGTCTTCTCCCCAGTAGCGCATTATCATGTTAAGGTCAAGATACCAGTTTTTGACGGGTATTTCGCGTTTGCTGATCCATTCGCCCATACGCGGGGAGACGGTGAGAGGCGCCAGGCCGGGAGGGCAGTTGAGGCATTTCTGGGTCCCGCTGTAGGTCATATCGAATTTGAGCCTCTCCACGGGTACTTCCACGCCGCCGAGGGAGGTGACGCAGTCCACGAGCAGGAACATCCCCGCCTCATGCACCATCTTTGAGATCTCCTCAAGCGGCTGAAGGACACCGGTGGAGGTCTCCGCGTGGACGATGCCAACCACTTTCGCGTCGGGGTTGTCTTTGATGGCCTTTTGCAGGTCGGCGGGGTCTATGGGTCTGCCCATCGGCGACCCGACGACGACGACGTTGGCTCCGTAGCGGGAGGCGACGTCCGTCATCCTCTGTCCGAATACGCCGTGGACACAGATGATGACTTTCATCTCCGGAAGTACGGTGTTGGCCCAGGCGGCCTCCATGCCGGCGCTTCCCGTTCCCGGCATCGCCATGGTGAGTTCGTTCTCCGTCTGGAAGACGTATTTAAGAAGCTCTCTGGTCTCGTTCATGATCCCCAGAAAATCGGGATCAAGGTGCCCGATCATCGGCTCGCTCATCGCCCGCAGCACACGCTGGTCGGCGTTGGATGGGCCGGGGCCCATTAGTAATTTTTCTGTTGTTTTACGAAGCGGTAAGGTCATTCCTGCTTTAAGTTCCATTTTTGTTTCGGCTCCCTTCATTGGGTATAAAATTATTTTACCTGGTTACGGCTGGTTCGTGACAAAAACCCTGTTATTTCACAAAGCTTTTGACGATATCCACCAATATAGAGGAAATTTTCTCCATCGACTGAACGGGGATATATTCATACCGTCCGTGGAAGTTGTGTCCACCGATACAGATATTTGGACAGGGAATTCCCTCAAAGGAAAGTATCGTCCCGTCCGTACCGCCGCGCATCGGGATATAGAACGGGGCGACCCCCTCTTTTTTCATCGCCGCGGCGATCGCTTCGACCATCTCAAAGCGTCCCTCTATCGCCTCGCAGATATTCCGGTAGGTATCGGTGACGGCCACACTTACCGTACCCTCTCCGTAAACTTTATTGAGGAAGGCCGCGATCTCGTGCATGCGCTCTTTTCTTATCTCGAATTTCATCCGGTCGTGGTCCCTCAGGTAGAGGCGCATCTTTGCCAGCTCCACTTCGCCGGAGAGCTCCAGCACATGGTAATACCCCTCGTACCCCTCGGTGTGGCCCGGCGTCTCCGCGGCCGGCAGCATATTGATAAATTCGTTGGCGACAAGGATCGCGTTCTTCATCTGATCCTTCGCAAGCCCCGGATGGATGTTGACCCCCTTTATCGAGATCCTTGCCTCGGCGGCGTTGAATGTTTCATAGGCGATCTCCCCAAGTGGGCCGCCGTCGAGCGTGTAGGCGAACTGCGGGTTGAAGCGGCCCTTATCGAGAGTCTTGGCCCCCAGACAGCCGATCTCCTCATCCGTCGGGAAGAAGAGCTGGATCTCTCCATGCCTCTCCTCGGGATGTTCGCAAAAATACTGGACCATCCCCATTATCTCGGCGATCCCCGCCTTATCGTCGGCGCCGAGGAGCGTTGTGCCGTCCGTCACAACCAGGTCGCAGCCAATATAGTTTTTCAGGTGGGGAAAACGGGCCGCCTCCATGACGATACCAAGCTCCTCATTGAGGACTATGTCCCCGCCGTCATAATTTTTTACAATACGCGGCTTAACCTCTTTCCCGCTGAATTCTGGCGAGGTATCAAGATGAGAGCTGAATCCGATCGCCGGGGCATCCCCGCCGCCGTTTGCGGGAATCCTGGCGTATACACAGCCGGAATCGGAGAAAAACGCCTCGTTCACTCCGAGGGCCTTTAGCTCGCCGACGATCATCGCCGCGAGGTCTTTCTGCTTTTCCGTGCTCGGCACGCTCTGCCGGTTGTATGCCGATTCCGTGTCCACCTTTACGTACCGTAAAAATCTCTCCAACACAATATTGTCCATTGCTGGCACCTCCGCCGATCTTATTCCTTGATATAGGCAGCCATTCAACTACCTGTTTTTACCCTGATAGAGCACCTCGACCGGTACGACCTCGCTGCGGCCGCGCGTAATGGCGGAGACGATGAAGATCGTCGCGAACGAAAGGGGTACCGTGATGATGGCGCTCTTTATACCAAACGGCGACTTGAGGACGATCTCCCAGATCACCGTCGCCATACCGCCCATCAGGATGCCGCATACGCCTCCCATCTTCGTCACATTTTTGGCGAAGAGCGCGCAGACCAGCGCCGGCGTAACGGAGGCGCCGTACATCGAATAGGCATACATCTGCACCGACAGGATGTCCGGGAAGTAACGTCCCATAAGATAGGCCAGCACCGCCACGCCAACCGCCGAAATCCTGAGGAAGGCGAGTTTTTCCTTATCGGTCGCGTCTCTGTGGAAGAAGCGGTTCCAGATGTCGTATGTCACATTGGAGGAGATCGTGAGTATGTACGAATCTCCGGTCGTAACGATGAAGGCCATACAGGAGGCCATTAAGAGGCCGCCGACCAGCACCGGCATGAAATTGATCGCCAGCTGGAAAATTACCGTGTCCGGCTTGGCGAGATTCGGAAGCAGATAGATACCGGCGCTTGCGACAATAATCTGAAGTGAAAAGACCAGCACTTCGCCGATGATCAGCCCCTTGCCGGAGCGCCTTGCCGTCTCAACGTCCCTTGCCGCTCCCATTCTCTGTATCATATTCTGGTCGCCTAGGACCAGGAAGAAGATCGGAAATATATATCCCAGCGCCTGTATAACGTTCAGGCTTCCCTTAAATGAGTCTCTGCCAGCCGGAAGCCCCTTGAATATCCCTAAAAAACCTCCGTCTATCTGTCCCGACAGCACCGGCACGGCGATGATGAAAGAGCCGACGAAAAGGAAGGCGCTGAGCGCGTCCGTGTAGGCGACGCTGAACATTCCTCCGGTAACCGCCAGCAGGAGCATCAACAGCCCGCAGAGCATGACGGCGATCTCAAAATCGATCCCCGTGCTCAGATTTATGACATGCCCGGCCGCTTTGAACTGTGAGGCCAGAATGCCTATGTATCCCAAAACGATACATACCGTGGCGATGACGCGGGCCGCCGTTCCGTATCTCACTTCAAAAAGTTCCGGGATCGTGTAGGTAGTGGCCTGGCGCACCCGCCCGGATACCAGATAAAGCATGAACATCCCGATAGGCGCCCCGATAAAAATCAAAAGTCCAAAATAGGGGCCGTTTCCCCAAATAAGCCCAGCTGAACCGGTTATCGCGCCGCCGCCGCACCACGTGGCCAGCAGAGTACCGATGAGGACGACCGTCGGCAGACTTCTGTTAGCGACGGCAAAGTCGTCGGAGCTCTTGACCTTTTTCTTCGTAAGATACAGGCCTACACCCAAAACGACACAGAGATACAATACCACACAGGTGATAATTACCGGACTTGCGTTCAACATAAAATCATCCCTCCTGATTGACTTTCTGTTTCAAACTCCAGGGTACCGCGCTGTTTCAATATTCTTTATACAAAATTTGTCCGCGAAGGCGGACAAACGATTTACCTCCTTCCCAATAATATTCCACCGCACCCAACGGTGCGCTGATCTTGCCCTCTATCGGTCTTTCATGGTACGGAATTTATGGCGGTTCTTGTAACTGTATAGCTTCGAAGTATGGTCGAGATAGTATCGTATTTATATTTTATAAAATCCTATATTATTTATATTAATCCAAATACTATTACTCTATAATCCTTTTGTCAATGGGCTGTGTTGAAATATTCTTTATGGTTTTTTCAAAAAACGGGAAGACTCATTAGCGCGCCGCATATCGCCGTTTACTTTCCGGAATCTGTTTCGGTATGATATTCTATCTAAGGAAAAAAGCTTGACAGAAGAAGGGGGCTTACGGCGATGGCGGAAAGTAAAAGACAGATGTCCGATTCACTGAGGGTGGCGATGCTGCTCGCGCTTGCGGGCGGTTTTCTCGACGCCTATACCTACGTGACGCGCGGCGGCGTCTTTGCCAACGCGCAGACCGGCAATATCGTTCTCTTCGGGATAAATCTCTTCGAGGGAAATTTCATCGCGGCCAAAGATTATCTGGTGCCGATTTTCGCCTTTTTTATCGGAATAATCATCGCGGAGATGATAAAGAGCCGCTTTCGCAGTAACCGCGCCCTCCACTGGCGGCAGATCGTCGTCTTGATCGAATTCGCCGTGCTCGCCGCGGCGGCCTTCATGCCGCAGGCTTACAACACCTCGGTGAACGCCCTTATTTCCTTCGTCTGCTCTTTGCAGGTGGAGAGTTTCAGAAAGGTCAAGGGCAGTCCGTTCGCCACGACTATGTGCACGGGAAACCTGCGCAGCGCCACCGAGCATCTCTACAACTACCACAAAAGCCATGACCGCGAGGCGCTGAAAAACAGCGGCCGTTATTTTCTCGTGATCGCCCTCTTCACGGCGGGGGCCGGCATCGGCGCGGTGGTCTCCAAATTGTTCCATTTCCAGGCGGTCCTCTTTGCCGCGGCGCTGCTGCTGACGGCGGCGATCATTATGACAAAGGACCCGGAGTCGGCCAATATCTGACCGGCGGCGCGCAGCAAAAAAGCGCACCCCTTACGGGATGCGCTTCGTTTTGTTTTCGGTTAAAAGATCTTACTTCAGTTCGACCTTCGCGCCGGCCTCTTCGAGCTTCTTCTTTATCTCTTCGGCCTCGTCCTTCGCTACGGCTTCCTTGATCGTCTTGGGGGCGCCGTCGACCATCTCCTTGGCTTCCTTCAGTCCAAGGCCGGTGATCTCGCGGACGACCTTGATGACGCCGATCTTGTTCGCGCCGTGCTCGGCGAGGACTACGTCAAATTCAGTCTTCTCTTCCTCTGCGGGAGCCGCGGCGCCGGCCGCGGGCATGCCGCCCATGGGCATCATCATCGCGGGAGCGGCCGCGGAGACGCCGAACTTCTCTTCGAGTTCCTTAACGAGCTCTGAAAGCTCGAGTACTGACATTTCGCTGATAGCCTGGATGAGTTCTTCACGTGTCATTGTTGTTTCCTCCTAAAATTTTTCGTAATTTAAATTTTTATGCTGCCAGACGGCCTATGCCGCCCGTGGTACTATGCCGCTGATTCTTTCTGTTCCTTGATCCTCTCGAGGACTGTGACAAAATTCTTCTGGGGGCCGGAGAGCACGGTAACGAGACCGCGAAGCGGAGCCGCGATGGTGCCCACGACCTGAGCGATGAGCGTCTCCTTTGAGGGAAGGTCCGCGAGAGCGAAGACCTGATCCTTCGTGAGGACCTGCTGTCCTCCGAGGATGGCGCCCTTGATGACAAGAGCTTCGTTGCCCTTCTCCTTGGAGAAGTCGCGGATCACCTTGGCAACCGCCGCCGCGTCGCCGTAGGAAAGGACATAGCCGTTGGGCCCGAAGTCGATCTCGGAAGCCTGGACCATACCGCATTCGCTGAGGGCTATGCGCATAAAGGTGTTCTTGCAGACCTTCATCTCACCGCCGGCCTGACGGATGAGTTTACGCACCGCGCTTATCTTCTTGACTGTCAGTCCGCGGTATTCGGTGATGAAGACTGCGTCGCTCCTTTTGAGAGCCTCTGCCAGCATATCGATATTTTCACGTTTTGCTTGTGTCGGCATTTCTGTTTCACCTCCTGATGATTATATTGTTATTCGGAAATGCCGTCTGATCCGGCGCGCATAGCGCGGCCAAATAAAAAGGCTTCCGAACCCAAGCAAGTCCGGAAGCCATAATAACTGTCATATATACAGAATTATTCTTCGCGAGACCTCGGCAGGAAATTAAGCGCAAAGGCACCTGCTGTCTTGAGCCATAGCGAGTGAATTATACTTGCTGCGCCATATTTTGTCAAAACATTTTCCCGGACATAATTTTTCCCCAAATACCGTATATATCCACATACCCCAGGGTTATTATAATATTCACGCGCCTCCGCTAAACAGCCTAATATACTATAAATCTATAGTATTGCGGATATTTCAGCGGCTTCGCATAAAACAACTTGACATATACCGCATAGGGGTATATAACAAATATACCTAATGGGGGTATTTACGACAAGGGGGCCGTGAGATGAAAGATAAAGAAATTTGCGCCTGCTGTGAGAAGATGACCGAGCGCACCGAAGAGGAGCGCAAAAAACTGATCCACCGCCTCAACCGCATCGAGGGACAGATACGCGGAATTCGCGGGATGGTCGAAAAGAGCGTCTATTGTACCGACATTCTTGTACAGTCGGCGGCGGTTACGGCGGCAGTTAACGCCTTCAATAAAGACCTGCTGGCCAGCCACATCCGCAACTGCGTGGCGAGGGATATCCGGGCGGGAAAGGACGAGGTCATCGACGAACTGGTCGCAACCCTGCAAAAGCTGATGAAATAGGCGGGCGAAGGCGCTTGGATTTTATAAAGAGAGATCGGGGAGGTTTTGATAGATGAGACAATATACGGTAACCGGGATGAGCTGCGCGGCCTGCAGCTCCCGTGTAGAAAAGGCCGTTTCGAAGGTGCCGGGGGTGACCTCCTGCTCCGTGAGCCTGCTGACCAACTCCATGGGAGTGGAGGGCACGGCCTCCGACGAAGAGATCATCGCCGCAGTCCGCGAAGCGGGATACGACACCGCGCCCAAGGGTGGGGAAACGAGCCGCGGCGCGGCGGAGGGAGCGGAGGACGAGGCGCTGAAAGACCTGGAGACGCCGGCGCTGAAAAGACGCCTGATCGCCTCGCTGGGCTTTCTCGCCGTCCTGATGTACCTCTCCATGGGACACATGATGTGGGGATGGCCTCTGCCTTCCAGCCTCGGCGACAACCATGTCGCGATGGGGCTGGCGCAGTTGCTGCTGACCGTCGCCGTCATGGTTGTCAACCAGAAGTTCTTCATCAGCGGCTTCAAAAGCCTGTGGCACAGGGCGCCTAACATGGACACCCTCGTCGCGCTTGGCTCCGCGGCGGCCTTCGTCTACAGCACCGCGGCGCTCTTCGCGATGACGGCGGCGCAGGCCAGGGGCGACGCCGCGGGAGTTATGGCTTACATGCACGAATTCTGGTTTGAGGCCGCGGCGATGATCCTCGCGCTGATCACCGTCGGCAAGATGCTTGAGGCCCGCTCCAAGGGCAGGACGACCGACGCCCTCAAAGGGCTGATGAAGCTGGCTCCCAAGACGGCGGTACTGCTTAAGGACGGCGTGGAGACCTCTGTCCCCATCGAACAGGTAAAAAAGGGAGATATCTTCGTCGTGCGCCCGGGAGAGAACATCCCCGTGGACGGCGTGGTCCTGGAGGGCGGCGGCGCCGTCAACGAATCGGCGCTCACCGGCGAAAGCATCCCCGTTGATAAGGCGCCCGGCGACCGAGTATCCGCCGCGACGCTGAACCAGTCGGGGTTCATCAAATGCGAGGCGACGCGCGTCGGCGAGGACACGACGCTCTCGCAGATCATTCAGATGGTCAGCGACGCGGCGGTGACCAAAGCCCCCATCGCCAAGATCGCTGACCGGGTCTCCGGCGTATTCGTTCCCGTCGTAATCGGTATCTCCGCCGTCACGACCGCCGCCTGGCTGCTCGCGGGAGAGTCCGTGAGCTTCGCGCTGGCGCGCGGCATCTCCGTACTCGTCATCAGCTGCCCCTGCGCGCTGGGGCTCGCAACGCCGGTGGCGATCATGGTGGGCAACGGTATGGGCGCGAAAAACGGCATCCTCTTCAAAAACGCCGCCGCTCTTGAGGAGGCCGGCAAGGTGCGGATCGTGGCGCTCGACAAGACCGGCACCATCACCTCCGGCGAGCCGAAGGTGACGGACATCATTCCAGCTTCCGGTTATGGCGAAGACGAACTGTTGCGCCTCGCCGCCGCGCTGGAACAGAAGAGCGAGCACCCGCTGGCGCGGGCGGTGCTGCGGGAGACCGGCGAGCGGAAGATCGCCGCGGCGGAGGTCTCCGACTTTCGGGCGCTGCCAGGAAACGGGCTGGCGGCGACGCTTGACGGCTGCGCCCTGCTGGGCGGCAATTACAACTTCATCAGCAGACAGGCCACAGTCTCCGGCGAAATGAAGGCACAGTCCGAGCGGCTAGCGGAAGAGGGCAAGACGCCGCTCTTCTTCAGCAAAGACGGCGCGCTGGCCGGTATCATCGCCATCGCTGACACCATCAAAGAGGAGAGCGCGAGAGCGGTCGGCGAGCTGAAAAATATGGGCATCCATGTGGTGATGCTCACCGGCGACAACGAAAGCACCGCGCGGGCTATCGGCGGCGAGGCCGGAGTCGACGAGGTGATCGCCGGCGTACTGCCGGATGGCAAAGAGAGCGTGATCCGCCGCCTGAAAGAAAAGGGCGCGGTCGCTATGGTGGGAGACGGCATCAACGACGCCCCCGCCCTCACAAGGGCGGACATCGGCATCGCCATCGGCGCCGGTACCGACGTCGCCATCGACGCGGCGGACATCGTTCTGATGAAGAGCCGCCTTACAGACGTCCCGGCGGCGATCCGGCTGAGCCGGGCCACCCTGCGGAATATCCACGAAAACCTCTTCTGGGCTTTCATCTACAACATCATCGGCATTCCGCTCGCGGCGGGGGTCTTCATCTCCCTGCTGGGCTGGAAGCTGAATCCGATGTTCGGCGCGGCCGCGATGAGCCTTTCCAGCTTCTGCGTCGTCACCAACGCGCTGCGGCTGAATTTCTTCAAAATGTATGACGCGGGTAAGGACAAAAAGATAAATACAGACCATAAAAAATCAAAGGAGCGGATAACGATGGAAAAGACAATAAAAATCGAAGGTATGATGTGCGGCCACTGCGAGGCCACGGTCAAAAAAGCGCTGGAGGCGCTGCCACAGGTTGAGGCGGCAAATGTGGACCACACCGCCGGCACCGCCGTGGTGACGCTGAAGGACGCTGTGCAGGACGAAGTCCTCAAAAAAGCAGTCGAGGATAAGGACTATAAGGTGGTTTCGATACAGTAGCAAATATGGGATTACAGAGAGGTTCCAGATAACAAACGGCGGAATTCCCACGCTGTGTGGGATTCCGTCATTATTTTTACCATAAGATAGATAAACGCCTTAGTTTTTGTCCAACATCCTCGCTAAGCCTTCCATAATAAGATTCATATGACGGTCTAACGAGATAAGTTCTTGTGGGTTTTCATTCCAAAGGGCTTCCATTATAGAATTATGTTCCGCTATAATTCTTTCTGGCTGACGTTCCTCATCCATTGAAAATATTGATATGCGCATGATTTCATCGGAAATACTCTGCCATATTTTTGTCAAGATATGGTTTCCCACATGCTCGACAATCACTGTGTGAAAATGTAAATCTGCATGTACAAAGGCAATTGGATCGTCTTTTTGGTCCTCCATTTTTTTGATTTCCATATCCAACTTTCCAGCAAGAGCACGGCAGCTGCATCTTTCAAAGGTATCGTTCAGCGCATAGCTTTCTATCATATTACGCACGGCAAAAACTTCGTGACATCTTAATTCCGTCAATTCACTGACACGAGAACGGCAGCGATCTTCTCCCACGAGCCATCCTTCCTGCATAAGACGTTTTAACGCCTCTCTCACCGGTGTACGGCTGGTGGAAAATTCTTCGGCAATCCTGCGTTCAAGTACAAATGATCCTGGCACTCGCCGCATTTCAACTATATCGTTTTTTACCTTTTCATAAATAAAATTAGATAAATTAGTATCAATAGATTTCATTTGTATCTCCATTTATTAACATCTCATCCGTCATTGGAATAACTATTAATTATTATATCCTTTTTGGGCATAATTTGTAACGCCATTTATCACAAACTATCTTTTTTACATATATCCAGGATATATGGCATATATATTACAATCATTCTCTATCTATAATTTTTTTATTAGCGCCGCTGACAGTAGTAAAATTATACTTCATAAATTTTATATTAACTAAATTGAAAACAGGAATTTATGCCATATATCTTAATGGCATAAATTCCTGTTTTTGCTTAAAAATATTATTTTACTTAAATGGCTCGTCTAAAAATAGGAA